>CAXNOC010000027.1:0-13500 GCA_964203745.1 Candidatus Planktophila sp. | reverse complement strand
CTCAGATGCTCAAAGCTGGCACCTTTAAATGCACCATCACATGGCGCGATCGAGGCGGTGTGGCAGCGGCGATTGCAAGTGCTCTGCGCAGTTGGCACTACATCTACTTTGAAGTTCAAGAGGACACCAATAACGGGGGTGAGTTATTTCGCTTTACCCCTGAGCTTGGAATCCATCGCGCACTGACGGATTTAGCGGGTGCGGTAATAATTAGTGAAAACCAATTGGAGGATGTGCTTGCGCATAGTTTTGATGAGGAGTCTATCCGCGCAGGGTTGACACTCATTATTGGAAATGACTGGGAAAACGAACTAGAACGTTTTCGTGGGGTCAATCACCAAGAGCTTTCACACCTTCGCGCAATTTAATCGAATATAATTTAGCTATGAGTCAACTACATGAATCTCCAATTATCACCGTTGAACGCCGTAAAGCGGTAACAATTATTATCTCGGCAGTCATTCTTTCATTGGCACTTGGTATTGGTTTAATGAAAGTAGGTTCTGGTTTTGCATCGCGTAGCAGTGATGGAATAACTGTCACTGGTTCTGCGAAAACTTCAGCCACAGCCGATAATGCAGTGTGGACGCTTTCAGTCAGCCTTTCATCACCAGCAGTTGGTACGGCCGTTAAGAAAGTAGATAGCGACGTCGCAGCTCTTTCAAAGTATTTAACTAATGGTGGAATCCTAGCAGATGCACTCACACTTGGCGCAGTATCAACATATGCCAACGAAGAGTACGTCAATGGAAATTCAACAGGGCGCATACTTTCATACCGCGCAAATCGTGATGTAACAGTGCGCACAAAAGATGTTGCGCTTGTCTCAAAGCTCAGCCAGGGGATCGGTTCACTTCTAGAAACTGGAATCAACGTCAATAACTATGGTCCCCAGTACTACATCTCAAACTTGCCAGAGCTTCGCCCAGCGTTAATGAGCGATGCGATGAAGGATGCAAAGGTTCGTGCTGAGGCACTTACAAAGGCCGTGGGCAGCAAACTTGGTTCTCTCGTAAATGTAAAAGCTGGACCAATTCAAATCACAACACCTGATTCAACGATGACAGCTGATTACGGTGCCTACGACACATCTACTATTGAAAAAACAATTACTGCAACTGTTTCGGTTACTTTTAAATCTAACTAAAGCGGGATATTGCCGTGGCTTCCACGGCGATGAGGCGCGTCTGCAATTGTCTTAGCAAGGGCGCTACGAGTTAACGCGGGTTCAACCATCTCATCGACTGCACCGATTTCGATTGCGCGGATTACGCCACCTGAAATCTTTTCATGTTCGGCCGCTAGCTCTAACTCCATTGATTCGCGTTGTTCTGCAGGCAGATCTGCCAATATTCTTCGGTGCAGTACTCGCACTGCGGCAACTGCGCCCATTACTGAAACCTCAGCTTGTGGCCAAGCAAATACTCTCGTAGCACCCAAGGCTTTAGAGTTCATCGCAACATATGCCCCACCGTATGCACGGCGCGTAATCAATGTAACGCGAGGGACAACTGATTCACCAAATGCATGTAGCAACTTCGCGCCACGTCTGACCGCGCCTTCCCACTCTTGACCTGCTCCTGGTAAAAACCCCTGTACATCGGCGATCACAATGAGCGGAATTCCAAAGGCATCACATGTACGAACAAAGCGAGCGGCCTTTTCACCAGCTGCAGCATCTAATACGCCGGCAAGGTGTGCTGGATTATTTGCTAGAACGCCAACAGTGGCGCCACCTAAACGCCCAATTATTGTCGTCATATTCGGCGCCCACATTGAAAGAAGTTCGATGTGTTCAGTCTCTGTATCTAAAATTGCATTGATCAAAGGATGGACTTCATACGTGCGAATCTTGGAATCTGGGACAAAGCGCGAGAGATCAATATCTACTACATCTGGCCTCATAAAACCTTGATTAGCGAAGAGGGCAGTTAAGTCACGAATATCATCAAATGCCTCTTGTTCATTTGGGGCAATGATGTGCGCGAGTCCGCTATTTTTCTTGTGCGCTTCAGGCCCACCGAGAAGGGCCATGTCGATATCTTCGCCGGTAACGCTTTTAACAACATCGGGACCAGTTACAAAGATGCGACCTTCGGGTGCAAGGACTACAACATCGGTCAGGGCCGGTCCATATGCACCGCCGCCTGCAGTTGGTCCAAGCACTAATGAGAGTTGCGGAATTCGGCCGCTCGCAGAAATCATTGATTGAAATACTTCGCCGAATGCATCAAGGGAGGCGACACCATCGCTTAAACGAGCACCACCTGAGTGCCAAATACCAATGACAGGAACTTGTGCACCCATAGCGGCTTTATAGGCCGTAACGATCACTTTTGATCCATCGACTCCGAGTGCGCCACTTTTTATCGTCGCATCTGATGCGAAAATTACTACTTTGTTACCTTTGATTAATCCCGTTACTGCAACCATTCCGCAATTAGTGCGGGGGATTAGGAACTCAAATTTTCCATCATCGACTAAACGAGCGATGCGTAGTTCTGGATCACGGGGATCAGTTACCGGCGTCGGCATCTATATGCTCTTAAATACCAATACGACGTTGTGACCGCCGAAACCAAATGAGTCATTAAGTGCTGCTATATCTCCGGCTGGCAATGCTCGTGGCTTATCGCGCACGACATCGACGGTGACGGCTGGATCTAGATCATCGATATTAATCGTTGGTGGAGCAAGACGATCTTGTAGAGTTTTTACAATAAATACCGATTCAATCGCACCAGCGCCACCTAATAAATGGCCAGTCATCGATTTAGTTGCAGAGACTGCAACATGATCTGCGTCAGCGCCAAGGGCTGCGCGCAGGGCATTTGCTTCGGCAACATCACCAGCAGGCGTGGAGGTCGCATGAGCATTTAAATGAACAATATCTTTTGTTGTTAAGCCCGCATCGCGCAGTGCAAATTTAAGAGCGCGTTGTACGCCGGCGCCATCTGGATCAGGGGCAGCGATGTGATAACCATCAGAGGTTAGGCCTTGACCGACGATTTCGCAGTAAATCTTGGCACCTCTCGCACGTGCATGTTCATACTCTTCAAGAACGAGGATTCCGCCACCTTCACCAAGTACAAAGCCATCGCGATTTAAATCATATGGACGAGATGCGCGTGCTGGATCATCATTTCTGGTTGAAAGGGCCTTCATCGCAGCAAAACCAGACATGGGCATTGCATGGACTGCAGCCTCAACGCCGCCGCTTACAACAACATCGGCGCGATTATTTCGAATCATGTCTAGTGCATATCCGATTGCTTCGGCCCCTGATGCACAAGCACTCACAGGTGTATGAACACCTGCTCTTGCCTGCAGTTCAAGTCCAACATTTGCCGCTGGACCATTGGGCATCAACATTGGGACTGTGTGGGGGCTTACAAAACGTGCGCCCTTTTCACGCAGAATGTCGTATTGATCGAGCAACGTTGTTACTCCGCCGATGCCTGAAGCTATGACAACACCGAGACGCTCTTTATCCATCTCTGGAGATCCTGCATCTTTCCAGGCCTCACGTGATGCGATGAGGGCAAACTGCTCAGATCTATCTAAGCGGCGCATCTCTACGCGCTCCATCTGCTCACTTGGCTCGACGGCAACGCGCGCGGCAAAGTGCACAGGAATAGTTTGTGCCCAATCCTCAGTCAGTAAACGCACACCACTTTTTCCGGCTAAAAGCGCCGACCATGTTGTTGTGACGTCACCGCCAAGTGGCGTAGTCGCACCAAGACCGGTGACGACGACGCGACGGGCAGACATTAGAAAACTTTCTACTAACTACTTCGCAGCGTTTACGATGAAGTTAACGGCATCGCCAACAGTGATCAGATCAGTTACTGCCTCATCTGGAATCTTTACACCGAAGCGCTCTTCTGCAGCAACGACAACTTCGACCATGCTCAGTGAGTCAACTTCTAAATCCTCAGTGAAATTCTTGTCCATTTCGATTGATGCAGCAGGGATGCCAGCTACTTCTTCAACGATCTCTTTTAATCCTGCTAGTACATCAGCTTGTGCAAGTGCCATTTTATTTATTCCATCCGTTAGCTGGTTTATTTTCTTCTTATCAATAGGTCGTTATTCTCTAGTAAAAATCCGATACTTACGAGTATCAGCGCGCTCAAGTGGCGAAAATCTCAAGCTTTGGGGGGTAATTGCACTACTTGAGCGGCATAAACAAGGCCTGCGCCATATCCGATCAGAAGTGCCAACGTACCGTGGAGTTCGGGATGTTTTTCCAAAAGTACATCCATCGCCAGGGGAATCGAGGCCGCAGATGTATTTCCATTGACGCGAATATCATCTGCGATGACAACGTTTGCTGGGATCTTAATCTCTTTCGCCATCGACTCGATGATGCGCATATTAGCTTGATGCGGAATGAATGCACCGAGCTCATCGGGGCGTACGCCGGCGGCTTCAAGGGCTTTGATTCCGATTTTACCAACTGTGAAAACAGCCCAACGATAAACAGTTTGGCCCTGCTGGGAAATATTTGGCCATCCAAGCTCGGCTACACCTTTGTCGGGGGAGTTTCTAAAAACTGTATAGGCAGGGCTCATCGTAATTGCCTCACGTGAGTCAGCATCGGAGCCCCACACGGAAGGTCCAATGAGAGGCTCACTACTTTGTCCAACGACAACGGCGCCTGCCCCATCACCAAAAATAAATGCAGTTCCTCGATCAGTCGGATCAAGAAAATCTGAAATCTTTTCAACTCCGACGACTAGAACATTCTTAGATGTTCCTGCGCGAACTAAATCACTGGCCATCGCAACGCCATAGCAAAAACCAGCACAGGCCGCGCTAATATCAAAGGCTGCAATCTTTGGATTTCCTAATACTCTTACTAAGTCAGTTGCCGCACTAGGTGCTTGAACTGGGTATGTAATCGTCGCCAAAATTACTGTGTCAATATCGGCTATCGTTAATTTTGCACGAAGCAGGGCGCTTTCACATGCAGCTTGTGCCATCGTGATAATAGTTTCATCAGGGCCGGCAAAGCGACGGCTTTGAATCCCAGTACGCTGTTGAATCCACTCATCGCTGGAATCGATCAGATCAATGATTTCGCTATTAGGAACAAGACGCTTTGGGCGATATGAACCGACAGAGAGAATCTGACTATTGCCCATGGCGGGAAGTTTTATGCTCATTGGTGCCTTCCTGCGAATTCGCGTGCAGCATCTAGATCGAGGGCGCTCTTTAACGCGAAGCTTTCAATCTCGGGCACTGCGCGCTTGAGCAAGCCAACCAGAGTTCCAGCTGGTGGTAATTCAATGACACCCGTGATTCCCATTGTTTTCAACGCCTGCATGCATAGATCCCAGCGCACGGGATTTGCGATTTGATTGACGATGCCTGCCACGATTTCACTGCCGGATCTAACGAGGGCACCATCTTTATTAGAGATAAATGGGATCAGTGGGGAATGAGCGCTCATGCTGGCAGCCAAGTCGGCAAGAGGCGCAACGGCCGGTGACATATAAGAGGTATGAAAGGCGCCGGCCACAGCCAAAGCACGAACGCGTGCACCGGCCGGCGGATTTTCGGCGAGAGTGGCAAGGGCAGCTAAATCTCCCGCTGCAACTATCTGGCCTGCGCCATTGTCATTTGCGGCGACTAACGAGAGAGATTCAATTGCAGCGAGAACCTCGCTTCGATCACCGCCGAGAACGGCCGACATTCCAGCTGGCGTTGTTGCCGCTGCCTTTGCCATTTCGATTCCGCGGGTGCGAACGAGGCGTAGTGCATCTGATTGACTGATTGCACCGCTGAGTGCTGCGGCCGCTAATTCACCGACTGAGTGACCGGCAACAACTGCGCATGTATTTATACCAAGTGCGTGAGCTGCTAATAAAGAGGTCGCAACAATAAGTGGTTGGGCATTAGCCGTATCTTTTATCTCATCGGCCTCGGCCGTTGTTCCAAGGCGCACAAGATCTAAATCAATATCTGCCGACCACTTTGTTAAAAGCTTCTTTGATGTTGGATCGGCAATCCAAGAGTTAAGCATTCCCGGAGTTTGTGAACCCTGACCGGGTGCGATGAGTGCCAACATGATTGCTAAATATTACTCGTGAACGTCAATTACTGCCTAGTACGAGAGACGAGCCAGACCTGCGCACTGTGCTTTGGCACGGAAATCTTCGAACCAGGTGCGGCGATGACGGGCTCATATGTCATTACATCCTGACTTGCATCAAAGATGCATCGAAATGTTTCGCCCCACTGTTGATCGGGGAGCGTGAAAGCGGTTTCACTAGTAGACGAGTTCATCAAAAGTAATAATCCACGAGCTGGATCGGCCTCAACGAAAACTGTGATGCTCCGTTTCTCTTCATCGGCCCAGTGAGTATCACTCATTTCACGACCACCCAGTGAAAACCAAGCAATATCTTTTCGCTTGGTCCCTTGATCGACAATGCCTGTAAAAAACTCGGATGCCGCATCAGCTAAATATGTGCGCCGAATATTAGAGAGAGTCTGAACCGTTGCCAAAATATCAGCTGCCTCTGGCGTTAAATCCCAGGGAAGTGCCCAACCACCCTGAAAGCTTGCCTCGCTTTCATCGGTAAATTCAAGTGGAAGCGAATATGCATTGTTAGAACCGCCTTGAGTTCGACTGACCTCATCGCCCATGTTGAGCATTGGCACACCTGAGGAGAGCAGTAACGTTGCCAACATCGATTTCTTTAATTGATGGCGTGTTGCTTGGATCTCAACGTCATCGCTTTCACCTTCTGCTCCTACGTTCCAAGATCTATTGGAGTCACTTCCATCAGCGTTATTCTCACTGTTCGCCTCATTATTTTTTTCGCTATAACTGACCATGTCATGCAAGGTAAAACCATCATGGGCGGCAAGGAAATTAATAGATGAAGTTGGGCCCCGGTAGTAAAAAATCGAACTCGAACCGCTAATACTGTTGGCAATATCGGATACGCCTTCGCCAAAACCGCGATCAAGATCACCGAGCCAAAACTGGCGTACTGAATCCCGGTAGACGTCGTTCCACTCTCTCCACGGATGTGGGAAATCACCGAGTGAGTAGCGAGTGACATCCCAAGGCTCTGCAATCATTTTAAAATTACGCAACACCGAATCGGATTCGATCGCTGACATGAGAGATGAGTTAAATGCGCTATCACTTGTGTATAGCGCTGTAGTTAAATCGAATCGAAAGCCATCAACACCTATAACATCGATCCACCATCGCAACGAATCAACTATGTGGCGTACTGAGTGGGGATTACTTGCTGCAAATGTATTCCCGCATCCTGTTACATCGACATAATTTCCGTTGCTGTCATGGCGGTAGTAAGCCTTATTATCGATACCTTTATATGACAAGGTTGGTCCGCCAACTCCGCCTTCGGCAGTGTGGTTATAGACGACATCTAGAATTACTTCGATACCAGCATCGTGTAATTGATCGACGGACCATTGCAGCTCTGAAATCGCGTCCCCACTTGATGCATAAGCAGTATGAGGTGCGCTGAAGGCGATTGAGTTATAACCCCAATAGTTTCGCCTGCCTCGTGCAAATATCGCCGGCTCTGTAAGAGATGCAGCGATCGGTAAAAGCTGCAGTGCCGTTATGCCCAGTGATTTCAAATGGGCGATGGTGCTCGGATGACCCAATGCCTTGTATGTGCCGCGTTCGTTTTCGGCGATCTCTAAATTCTTTGATGTTAATCCTTGGACATGGGCCTCGTAGATAACAGTCTTTGCCCAAGGCGTTAGTGGTCGATGCACTTCGCGCACTTTGTGATCGCTTACAACTGAGTAAGGCGTAAAGCCTGCGCTGTCACGATCATCGCGTAGGGAGAGATCACCGGTGCCCGTGCCATCAACTGCTACATGGCCATAAATCTGCGCAACATAGGAGAGCTCACCATCTAATACATGGGTGTATGGATCGATTAATAGTTTGGCATCGTTGAAGCGAACGCCATGTTCAGGCGACCATGGGCCATAGACCCGATATCCATAACGCTGACCCGGTCTGACCCCTGCTAAATATCCATGCCAAATCGGCCCATTTCGATGCGACATTGCAAAACGGGTTTCAACCAAAGCTCCATTGACCTCATTAAAGAGGCATAGTTCGACTGCATCGGCGGCATTGGACCAGATGGCGAAGTTAGTTCCACCATCGGTAACGGTGGCACCAAGGGTTCTGGGATCTGCAGGAAGCACCTGGCAATTCTGCCCTGTTTGGCGAATCAATTACTAATTACGACACTCGCTCCTCTAGAACCTGTGCAATCCCAGCCTCGCGATGATTAACGAACTCAGGAAAATATAAGACTGCCTGAGCATTCCTCTCGCGGTTAGTCAAGATTCGACAATACTCACCTAAAACGAGGAGAAGTGCTGCCGGCAATAGATCGACGCTTCGCTTGATAAACCATGGAGTTGCATGTCTGAGCATCCAAAGAAGTGAGTCTTTAGGGGCACGCTCTGAAATGGGATCGATGGTAACGGCTGAGATATCCCATCGGGGTGTGAGTAGATCTCGGAAATGTTGCGCCAGAATCTGATGACCAAACTTTGAAGGATGCATGCGATCAACGTGCCAACGTTTTCTATCGTAGATATCAGGAATATCTCGCACTGCTAAAACATGTGCACCAAACTCGGCACCGACCGCGCGCACGACGGTATTGACCGATTCTATTCGGCGGTTGAGAACAATCCCTAAGGTCTTTGGCAAGGGAGCGATCTTTGTTGGCTCATGAAGTTGCAGGAGCATTATCTCTGAACCACATTCACGCAAAGCTTTCAGAGTTTGGCGAAGATTCTGGCGCAACACATCAGGGCTAAAGCCATTTCGTAGCGCATCATTTCCGCCGACAATAACTGCAGTGATTGTCGGATCAAGAGTTAGCGCCTTTGGAAGTTGATCAACTAAGACCTCTGACGATTGGGCACCTGGCCTAGACAGATTTGCATAGATAAGTGGTTGATTAAATTGCTTAGCTAAGTAATAAGACCAACCGCGAAGAGTGCCATTCTTATCTGCATCTCCCGTTCCGGCTGCAGCGCTATCTCCGAGAATTACAAAGGTAGCAACTCTGTTCACTTATGCCACCCGCAATCGTCTAGTTGAGCGTTGAAACGAGTCACCGTGCAAAGCAAGCATTAGAGAGATCGTTGAGCTCCAGGGAAAGTTTTCAGCTTGGTGTTGGCAGGCAGATGCCAAGCCTCGATTGTTTTTTCTCATCTCAATGACCGACTCAATCGCATCGGCAAAAGACTTCGGATTGTTATTGGCAATTGCGCCAACGGGCTCAACTGCATCTAGGAGCAGGTATTCACCGACTGCACTTGTATTCGATGCAACTACTGGGGTACCTGAGGCAAGTGATTCCAATGCTGCAAGACAGAAGGTCTCTATCGGACCGGGTGCTAATGAAACATCGGCCGATGCAAGTATCTGTGAAACTTTGTCACGGTCGGCGATATAGCCAAGGAAAGTCACCGGCAATTCTTTAGAACGCTCTCGTAGTTTTTTAAAGAGTGGACCGATTCCAACATAGATTAAACGCGCATTAACCCCGCGTTGAAGAAGAATCTCCAAAGTCTCAATGGAGCGTGCTGGATACTTCTCTCGCGAGAGGCGGCCACAATGCACAAGTAGAGTCTGGCCACCTTTGAGCAACACACTTCGTAACGCTTCATCACGTTTGAATGGGCTAAAAGTTTCAAGATTAACTCCCAATGGCACTCGCACTAAATTAGTAATCTCCAACTTTTCAAATTCGCGTGCCGCAAATGCAGTTGTGGCAATGACGATGTCGAAACGCTTTGCTAATCGCCGGTTGTGCCAGTCGATAAGGGGAGTAAGCGGAAATGGAAAGTAATGCGCAGCTAAGCCAACTAGTGTTTCATGACTAAAGACGGCCGTTTTGATCTTACGTTGCCCGGCCCACTTACCAACACCTGAGAGAGTGAACCGGTCGGAGATCTCTAAGACATCAGGCATTAGAGTGATGAGTAAGCGTTTGATTTGACTGTTGTTTCGGATGATTCGATAGCCACCGCTGAATGGAAGTTCAAAAGATGGGACGGTTATTTTGCGGCCATCGGGAGTCTCTTCGCAGAACAGACCGGTACCTGGAACGATATAAGTGAACTCATGGCCTTTGGCGATGTATCCAGCGCCGAGCTCGTGCAGAGTTGTACGGATTCCACCAGATTTGGGGCCGTAAAAGTTAGCGATATGTACGATTTTCATGCGACTTTTTCTCCCTCGATTGTGAGTACGCGGTGGGAAATTAGTTCTTGATAATGGTCGATAAGTTGGCGGTTCACTAAATTCCATGTGCGATCGATGACCGACTCTCGAGCACGAATGCGCATGAATTGATGATCCGGGTTATTAAGAATCTCTGTCACGCTCTTGCTCAATGCTAAAGAGTTGGCAGTATCGATTAAGTAGCCGGTCCTTCCATGATTAACTAAATCCGTTGGACCTCCAGTGTTTGGCGCAATTACTGGAACACCTGATGCAAGCGCCTCTTGAATCGATTGGCAGAAAGTCTCATGCTTACCGGTATGTACAAAGATATCCAGCGATGCGTAATAACGTGCTAATTGCTCACCGCTTTGATAGCCAACAAATACGGCATTTGGTAGCGCACGCTCTAACTTTGCACGCGCCGGCCCATCGCCAATGATCACTAGTTGAATATCACTACGTCTGTCTAATACAGCTAAGTCATCAACACGTTTTTCATTTGCTAGACGTCCAACATATCCAACGATCTTTCGATCTCTATTCTCACCCAAGAGATTTGTCCGCAGGATCTCATCTCGTTTAGCTGGTGCGTATTTGATTGCATCAACACCACGCTGCCACAGGTGTACATTTTTCACCCCTGATTTTTCAAGATCCAGGCATGACCAACGAGACGGTGCCAATGTCCGGGTTGTCTGTGAGTGAATCTTTGCCACCCACTTTTTGAGACCACTATGTGCAACGCTTAATCCATAGTGACGTGCAAAACCGGCGACATCGGTTTGGTAAACAGAAAGAGATGGAATCTCAAGGCGTTGTGCGATCTTTGCGGCAAAATTTCCAAGAAAAATCGGCGAGGATAAGTGAATAACATCGGGGGAGAAGCCATCGATGAGTGGTTCAATCATGCGTTGTGGAAATGCAACAGGCAACAGTCCTTTGACTTCAATGCTTGGAACCCGCTTGACTCGAAAGCCGGCATATGTGTCGGGTCCATCAATACTCTCGGGAGCAATCACTAGAGCCTCATGACCTTCGGCAGCTAAGTGCTCCAAGATTCGAAGGACTGAGTTAGTCACACCATTTATTTGGGGGAGGAAGGATTCAGTCACGAGGGCGATTCGAAGGACCATGGTCCCAAGGTTCGGCCCTTGGCAAACACTAAAGCCGAAGTTGAGGTTACATGTTGGCGAATCTGAGGTGAAATACAGACTTGGAAGTGGAGAATACGGTTACCCATCAGTAACATAACGCCATGAAGATTGCCGTCTGCATCAAACAGGTCCCGGATTCATGGGCCGAGAAGAAGATGCTCAACGGGTATCTCGATCGGGTAAATGTCGATGCCGTCCTTAATGATCTCGATGAATATGCCATTGAAGAGGCGCTAAAAATTGCCGAAGCTCACGGCGGAAATGAAGAAGGCGGGGCTAACACAGTCACCGTGATTTCAATGGGACCAGAGCGTGCCACTGAGGCGATACGTAAAGCACTTTCTATGGGAGCGAACGCCGCGATATTGATTACCGACCCAGCACTTGCCGGCGCCGATGCGCTTGCAACAACAAAAGTTCTAGCAGGTGCGATAACTAAAGGCGGCTTTGATTTAGTTATCTGCGGAACCGAGTCAACAGATGCGCGCATGAGTGTTGTGCCAGCGATGATTGCCGAGCGCCTTAATTGGGCACAGCTCACATTCGCATCTGCAGTAAGCGTTGACCCTGCGGCTAAGAAAGTAACTATCACTCGCGTGACTGAGTCCGGAGTTGATGAGATGTTTGGAGAGTTTCCAGCGGTCATTTCAGTCGTAGAAAAAATCAATGAGCCCCGCTATCCATCTTTCAAAGGAATTATGGCGGCAAAGAAAAAAACAATTGAAAATATGGATCTAGCTGCACTCGATATCACTGTAGAGAATGCATGGTCGGCCGTTATCGATGCATCGCCTCGTCCACCGCGTGCTGCCGGTCTTACCGTTACAGATGACGGAACTGCTGCAGACCAATTAGTTTCATATTTAGTTGAAAAGAAGTTGATATGAGCACTACTTTAATTCTGGCCGATTTTATCGGTGGCAAAAATACTAAGACAACTGCCGAGCTTGCGACCGTTGCAGCGCGAGTTGGGGATGTAACTGCCGTTCTTCTTGCACCATCTGGACAAGGCGCAAGCTATGCCGCGGGCATTGTTCAAGGTCCAATCAAAAATATATTGATTATTGAGTCAGATGGGTTTGCATTACATGGTGTTGGCGCTGCTGCCGATGTTCTTAGCCAGGTTATTTCTCTCAAGAATCCAACTGCAGTATTAATCGCATCCCACGCCTTTGGTAAGGAAGTTGCAGGCCGAGTAGCTGTTAAGAGTAATTCTGGAATCATTACCGACGCCGTCGATGTAGGTGCTGATTTAACTGTGACGCAGTTAGTCTTTGGCGGCTCAACAACTGTGCACTCTAGAGTTTCTCATGGAACACCGATCATCACTCTTCGCCCTAACTCAGTTTCAGCTGACTTAGTGGCCGTAACACCTACGATAGAAACTCTTAATCTTGATATTTCATCTGGCTCTAAGAAGACAACTCTTATTTCATCACAACCCCCACAACAAGGTGGACGTCCAGAGTTAACAGAGGCCGACATCGTTGTCTCAGGCGGGCGCGGTACTAATGGTGATTTTTCGGTAGTTGAAGCCTTTGCCGATTCTCTCGGAGCAGCAGTTGGCGCATCACGCGCGGCAACGGACGCGGGTTGGTATCCGCACACACATCAAGTAGGCCAAACTGGAAAAACTGTGAGTCCACAGTTATATGTCGCCTGCGGAATCTCCGGTGCGATTCAACATCGCGCTGGAATGCAAACAAGTAAAGCCATTGTCGTTATTAACAAAGATCCAGAGGCGCCGATTTTCGAAATAGCTGATTTTGGGGTTATTGGCGATCTCTTTAGCGTGCTACCAAAGGCCACGGAGGGCGTTAAGGCACGTAAGTCCTAGGATTAGCCCATGCCATCGATCTATCTCGACCATGCAGCAACTACACCAATGGTCGAAAGCTCACTTATTGCGATGACTAATCAATTAGCTGCCCTTGGTAATCCATCAAGTCTGCATACTCATGGTCGTGCAACACGAAAAACATTAGAGGATGCACGCGAGCTCATTGCTAAGGAAGTTGGCTGCCTACCGAGTGAAGTTATCTTTACTGCATCTGGCACTGAAGCAAATAACATCGCACTCAAGGGTCT
>CAXNOC010000026.1:0-14266 GCA_964203745.1 Candidatus Planktophila sp. | reverse complement strand
ACTGTTGTGCCATAGGCAAGTAACACACCTATTGAAATGTTAATTACGTGGCGCTTTAGGTAATACTGCGGATCTAATCCATTGCGCGCATACCAATCGCGCGTTGCGGCATAGACCAACAAGGTGCCAATGATGAGTAAGAGTGCAACTGCAATTGTGAGTACCGGATCAAAGCCATGGAATATTGATGAACGGCTACGGCGATACAGGCGTTGACGCGCAGATATCTGGCTCATGGCGCCACCTTTGGCTTAGTTGCAGGAGAAATCTTAGGAAGTTTAGTGGGTGGCTTTCCAGCAGGGAAAATCGCAGCACCGGGTATGACTTTATTTCCTTTTACTCCAAATAGAGTTTCGTAGATTTTTCTAACACCGACACCAGAAGTCGAGGCACCAAATCCGCCCTGACTGACCATCATGACGACTGCATAACGAGGGCTATTGCTAGGAGCGTATGAGGCAAACCACGATGTATTGTCTTTGAGCGAGCCATTTAAATTTCGCCCGAATACTTCTGCTGTACCAGTCTTACCGCTGACCTCAACGGGGAAACCTGCAAAGGCGCCCGCTCCTGTTCCTGAAACCACTACTTCCCGAAGAGCGCCATGCAAGAATTTTAAGGTCGCAGGTGAGGCTGTTAATGAACCTAGTTTCTTTGCGGCCATCTTCTTAACAACTGTTCCATCAGTTGTAACAATTGCCTTTCCAATCATCATCTGCCAAATCGTTCCGCCATTTCCAATGGCTGCATACATCTGTGCCAACTTAAGCGGCGTTACAACCGTATCGCCCTGACCAATAGAGAAGTTAACGGCATCGCCAGCACGAATCTTGTCTCCATCGACGCAGTTCTCTTTTGCAAGCAAAACCAAGAAGGGTGTCTGTTGAGCTTTGGTGGCACGATCTTTATAGTTACAGTAGAAGTCTTTATTCTGTTGGTACCAACTCTTTTTATAGTCGCGATCGGCCAAACGAGATGAGGATTCGGAAGGTAAGTCGATACCTGTTTTCTGTGTGATATTAAAGCTCTGTGCGGCTTTGAAGAAGTAGTCGTTCGGGTTTGATTTTGGACGCAGGCCACCATCTCGTAGCCACTCATCAAAGGCGATTCGATACCAAATTGTGTCGCATGAAACAGCGATCGCTTTCCTTAAACTCATTGTGCCCTGAGATCTGCTCTCAAAGTTTTGGAAGGCGCGGTCTCCCACTTGAACTTCGGATGGACAGTTATAGGCAGCGCTTAAGTTATAGCCCGCAGCGGCAGCTGCAATCACAGAGACAGATTTAAAGGTGGAAGCTGGAGCGTATAAGCCTTGCAGTGCCCGAGATAGCGCAGGAACTGCCTTCTTCTCGCTATAGAGATCCGATGCCTGCTCAACCGTTAAACCCTTTTCGAAAGCGTTGGGGTCATAGGTTGGATAAGAAGCGATAGCAAGTATTTGTCCATTTCTAATATCCATAACAACGGCTGCACCAGAATCAGATGTGTAGCCATTTGCCCGTCCACGCTTTACTGCATCGGCTAATGCAACTTCCACTGCCGCTTGCAGGCGTACATCTAGGGAGGTCACCAAGTGATTACCTGGAATTGGAGCAGTATTTTTGCCTTGAGATGTAATTGCCTCTTTACGATCAACAATGAGCGTTCGAATCCCCGGTGTGCCGCGCAAAAATTCATCATAGGTAATCTCTAATCCTGATTTACCAATTGTTTCACTTCGGAAATACTGCTTTCCATTTTCTTGGGAAAGATCGCTCTCAGTTAATGGACCAACATAACCGAGAACATGAGCACCATTGACTCCAACTATTCCTGGATAGTTTCGAATCGCGACGGGCGCAGCATCTACTCCAGGAAATTGATCCGAGCGCTCAACAATCTGTAAAGCAATATCTGGATCGGCCTCTTTAGTAATAGGAATCGGTTGGTAGCGTGAACCCGTCCAGCAACCTGCTCTTTGACCTTTGGGGAGTTCCCCACATAGACGAGTATTTCGATAGATATCCGTATAGCGAAGTTTTAATAATTTACTCAATCGAACCATCACGGCTACACCTTTATCAGGCTGCTTATCAATGGCGATTCGATCTATAGTAATTGCAAGGCCTACCTTATTAAGGGCTAGCGGCACCCCTGATGAATCGACGATAAGCCCTCTATTGGCTGGTGATACGACATCACGGCTTTGAATGCTTAACGCTGCATCACGGTATTTGGGACCAGCAGCGATTTGTAAATAAAATAATCGCCCAAAGAGTGCCACCATAAGTGAAATAATTAATATTTGTACGACAAGTAAATTCAGGCGCGAGCGTTGGTTCATATTGCCGACCGCGTATTGAACACTAATGCATGAAGGCGAGAGAAGAAGGGCAGAAAGATTGGAGTTGTAACTAAGCTCCACACAGAAATTCCAAATATCGTAATCAGAATTTGAGCAAAGCTCCCCGACTGCACTCCTAGTAAAGCTCCAGTCACGACATATGCAAGTTCAATAAAGAACACGGCACTTGTCGTAAAAAGTGTGAAACCTAGTGGGTTGCCATACAAACTCTCATTGCCAGAACCAAAATATGAGACCGCGTAACAAGCAGCGACCATCAGTAGAGTCCATTGGCCTATTGGTCCGCTGGAACTCCCGGAGAGATCCATCAGCAGTCCGGCTGTGAAACCGCTGAAGGCAGCGATCTCTGGAGAGCTCAAGACGGCCCAAACAAGAGTAAAGATTAGTAGAAGCGAAAAACCTCCACCGGGTAGACGAAATTGATTAAGTACCGCTTCTTGAATTACATAAATTATGAGAAATATCGGCAGAGCAGTTGAAATCTGTCGTGTCATCATTGGAGATTAATTCGTTGGAGTAGGCGATGGAGTGATGTAAATCGTAACGGTGGGAACCGGTGTTGGCTCAGGCTTTGTAGGCACGAGGGCATCTCCGGGATTATTGACCGGTGCCCCAACAACAACTGCAACGACACCCAACGTCGCAAAATTTGTATAGAGATGGACCGTTGCACTCTGTGCAATTGAACCAGCGGAGTTATCAACTGCAGTCACATAGCCGACGGGCACGCCAGGAACAAATGGACGATTAGCAATGCTTCCGCGAGAGAGAAGAACATCTCCCACCTTCACGTTAGTGAGATTATCGATTAACTGCAGCCCCGCTGAGCGATTTCCACGCCCTGAAAGGATGCCAATCTGCTGGCTACCGGCGATACGAACACCGATTTTAAATGATGGATCAGTTGCTAAAGAAATAAGTGCGGTGCTCGGATAAACATCTTTTACGACTCCTGCGATTCCATTCTCTGAAAGAACGGTCATGTTCTTCTTTATTCCGGCATTTGATCCAGCATCGATTGTAATTGTCTGAGAGAAAGACTGACTAGAGCCTTGGCTTATTACTCGAGCATTAATAACCTTGTATTGGGCGATGCCTGCCAAATTCAAAATACTTTTCAATTGCCCCAACTGAGCATCAGCGTTTTTGCGATTTATCAGATTAGCTCTTAGTTTGGCATTATCTAATCGCAATTTTTCAATCTCATTGCGTGTGCGACCCAAGTGCGTTACATCCGAAAAGAAATTCTTAATTGGATTGATAACAACACTGCCAGCCTTTTGAAAAGGCGAGAGAACCGTCTGAGTGCCTTGTCTGGCACCTTCTAGAACACCGACTCCGCGCAGATCCAAAGTGATAAGAAAGAGCGCAGTAACGATGAGAATGATTAAGAGCAGACGACTATGCCCTTCACCGACTCTACGCATCTCTTAAATGCTCCTAACGGCGTGGTTCGGAGATTAAGACCTTCTCTAAGGCTTCAAACTCTTCGATGCACTTACCGGAACCTTCAACTACTGCATCTAGTGGGCGCTCAGCAACGTGAATTGGCATGCCGGTCTCTTTGCGCAAACGCTCGTCAAGACCTTTAAGGAGTGCCCCTCCGCCAGTTAATACAATTCCGCGATCCATAAGATCTGATGCAAGCTCGGGTGGAGTCTTATCGAGAGTGCTCTTTACCGCATTTACAATCGCGTTAACAGGCTCTTCGATAGCTTTGCGAATCTCTGCAGCTGAAACAACGATTGTCTTTGGAAGGCCCGTTGCTAAGTCGCGTCCGCGAATCTCTGCATCGTTCTCTCCTGCAAGAGGATAGGCTGAACCAATTGCCATTTTGATCTCTTCTGCAGTGCGCTCGCCCAAAAGTAGCGAGAATTCACGCTTAACCCAGTTAATAATCGATTGATCAAGCTCATCGCCACCAACGCGGATTGAGAGAGAGCAGACAATTCCACCTAGAGAGATAACAGCAACCTCGGTAGTACCTCCACCAATATCGACGACCATGTTTCCAGTTGGTTCGTGGATTGGAAGTCCAGCACCAATGGCCGCAGCCATTGGCTCTTCAATAATATAAACCTTGCGGGCACCGGCTGCATATGCAGCATCTTTAACTGCGCGCTGTTCTACACCAGTGATACCTGATGGAACGCAGACGACGATACGTGGCTTAGCTAGGTAGCGACGACGGTGAACCTTTTGAATGAAGTAACGGAGCATGCGCTCGGTAGTTTCAAAGTCTGCGATAACTCCATCCTTAAGCGGACGGATTGCAACGATATTTCCAGGGGTACGGCCAATCATCTTCTTGGCCTCTAGGCCAACGGCCAAAATTCCGCCTGTATCTTGGTTTACTGCAACAACTGATGGCTCGTTCAAAACAATGCCACGCCCGCGAACATAAACAAGCGTGTTTGCAGTTCCGAGGTCAACGGCCATGTCACGGCCGATAAACGACATTCTGTTTTGTGAGCTCATACTTTTATACTCCTTGATTATTTAGGGAAGAAAATTTCAATCTCGCGCGCAGCCGACTCGGGTGAATCTGAACCATGCACAATATTCTGTACAACTTTGGTGCCTTGATCACGGGCTAGATCCCCGCGAATTGTTCCGGGGGCTGCAACTGTTGGATCAGTTACACCGGCAAGTGATCGGAAACCTTCGATGACGCGATTGCCCGATGCGACGATCGCAACGATCGGACCAGACATCATGAACTCAACGAGTGGTTCATAAAATGGCTTACCGACGTGTTCTGCGTAGTGTCGCTCAAGTAATGCGCGATCTGCATTCATCATTCGTAGAGCTTCAATTGAGTAGCCCTTAGTCTCAACACGAGAAATAACTTCGCCTACTAAGCCACGACGGACGCCATCTGGCTTTACCAAGATCAGTGTTTTCTCAATGTTCACTGGCCTAGTGTATTAGGCCTTTTCGACTTGGGAAGCCAGGTGGGCGGCGCGAGCGGCCTCACCCTTACGTCCCACAATGATGGCCGCGGCCCACAGGCCGATAAAAATCACCCCTACGATGAAAAAAGATGGGACGAAAAAGCCAAAGGCGATCATGAAAATCTGCAGTACGGAGCCGACGTAGAAACCTGAACGTCGCTTGAGAAGACCGGCCGTTAGAAATAAGAGAAGAGAGATTATTGAGCCGTAGATGACGCCAACGCTGGATTGATCTTTGATTGCCAGAAGGATTGCAAAGCCCAAAGTCAGTGACTCCATTACTAAGACCGATGCTCCAAGAACTCTCATCGAGCAAACTTCTTTCGCAAATAACTTCTAGCCTCACCTACGGTAACGACCGAGCCAGTCACAATGATTCCAATTGTGTCCTCACTCAACGGGCGAGTTGCATCGGTCACTGCGCGATCTAGAGCTGTAGCTAAATCGCTGACTTCAAATACGCGATTGACTCCAAAAATCTTTGACGCAATTTTTTCTAGCTCGCTTGAACTCATTGCGCGGGTCGATGAGCTCGAAGTGACGATGACATGATCAACGATCGGTTCCAGTTCGAGCAGGATTCCTTGCGCATCTTTATCGCCAAATACACCAACAACTGCCACGATTTCATCGAAGTTAAACTCATTAGCCAAAGTATCGGCAAGGGCCTTTGCACCATGAGGATTGTGGGCGGCATCCAGAATAATTGTTGGATCTCGATGCACTACTTCACAGCGCCCAGGAGAGGTTACTGCGGCAAATCCTGCTCGCACAGCCTCGATATCTAAGGGTTGATCACCGAAAAAAGCTTCGACTGCGACAAGTGCGCTGGCAGCATTGGCCGCTTGGTGTTTGCCATGGAGCGGCAAGAAAATGTCATCGTATGTGTCGTGAAGTCCGGCGATAGAGATGAGCTGACCACCGACTGCAACTGCGCGCGAAGTGATTGAGTACTCAATTCCTTCGCGAACAACATCGGCGCCGACTTCGGCGGCTTTTCGAATTAACTCTTTAGCGGCCTCTGGCTCTTGCTGGGCAAGAACGATAAAGCCACCCTCCTTAATGATTCCCGCCTTTGTTGCTGCAATCTCATGAAGTGTGTGTCCTAAGTACTCCATATGATCAAAGCCAATAGGCATAAGTACCGAGACATCGGCTTCAACAACATTTGTCGCATCCCATTCTCCGCCCATGCCCACTTCAATAACGGCAACATCTACTGGGTGCTCAGCAAAGGCTACAAAACCAAGTGCAGTAACGGCCTCAAAGAAAGAAATCGGATGCTCGAATTTACTATCCATTAAATCTAAGTACGCAGCGATGTCGTTATAGGCAAATATTAAATCCTTAGGATCAATCGGCTGCCCATTTATTGCAATTCGTTCACGATAGGTTTCAAGATGAGGGCTAGTAAATCGGCCAGTACGCAGGCCATGGGCAAACAAAAGCGAGTCAATCATGCGCGAAGTCGTGGTCTTTCCATTGGTGCCACCAACATGAATTGTTGGATAGGTTAATTGAGGAGAGCCCAAAATATCTACAAGGGCAGCGATGCGCTCAGTAGTAGGTGCAATTCGAGTTTCAGGCCAACGTGCAAGCAACGCCTGCTCTATGGCATCTACACGCTCTTGATCATCGGGAGAGATAATCATGAGCGTGGCAGTTGTGCCAACTGCGCAGTAATTCGTTCAATATCTGCAGATGTCTTCTCAAGGCGATCACGAATCTCAACTACTACTGCATCAGGTGCCTTGGCCATAAATCCCTGGTTATTTAATTTAACTTCGGCCGTTTGCTTATCCTTTTGAGCCGTTGCAAGATCCTTTTCAAGACGCGCGCGCTCTGCGACAACATCAATAGAGCCAGTTAAATCGAACTCAACTTTTACGCTTCCAATTTCACAGTGCGCACTTGGGGTTATATCTCCAAGTTCAAGTCGAAGAACAAATGCCATCGCTCCGGCATAATCATTGATGTGGGCCGGCGCAATGAAGCGTGCAGGAATCTTCTGCGAGGTTTTAATTCCTTGATCGTTACGGAAACGGCGTACATCGGTAATAATCTCTTGTAGTTCACCAATCAATTTCTCTGACTTCTTATCAACATGATCAGCCTTTGCAACTGGCCACTCGGCGATGACTAAGGACTCTCCCCCAGTCAGCGCTGTCCACATCGTCTCGGTAATGAAAGGCATTATCGGGTGCATCAAGCGAAATAGTTGATCTAGAACAAAACCTAGGATGCGCTTTGTTGATTCGGCATTCCCAGATGAAAAACTCTCTTTTGAAAGCTCTAAGTACCAGTCACACAAATCATCCCAAGCAAAGTGATACATGAGCTCGCATGCACGCGCAAACTCATACTGCTCTAGAAGTGAGTCAACCTCTGAAATTGTCTCCGACAGTCGACTCAGAATCCACTTGTCGATGGCGTTTAGTGAGGCAAGCTCAGGTAGATCACCTTCAACGGTTGCACCATTCATCATTGCAAAACGAGTGGCGTTCCAGAGCTTTGTTGCAAAGTTACGAGATCCGCCGATCCAGTCTTCGGCTATGGCTTGATCTTTTCCTGGATTGGCACCGCGTGCCAGGGTAAATCGAAGTGCATCGGCGCCGTATTTATCCATAAACTCAATTGGATCAACGGTGTTGCCCTTTGATTTCGACATTTTCTTACCAAATTGATCGCGCACTAATCCATGAAGTGCGATTGTATGAAATGGCTGTACGCCATCCATTGCAAATAATCCAAACATCATCATGCGAGCAACCCAGAAGAACAAGATGTCATAGCCGGTAACTAAGACCGAGGTTGGGTAGAACTTCTTTAAATCATCGCTTTGCGCCGGCCAACCCAAGGTTGAAAATGGCCATAGCGCCGATGAGAACCATGTATCTAAAACATCTGGATCTTGCGTGTAGCCAGCTGGCGCACTTTCACCTGGGCCAACAACTACAACTTCATCGTTAGGTCCATACCAAACTGGAATGCGGTGTCCCCACCAAAGCTGGCGCGAAATACACCAGTCATGCATGTTGTCGATCCAATCAAAGTATCGCGGAGCTAACTCTTCTGGTTCAATCTTTACGCGACCATCACGAACGGCGTCGCCGGCCGCCTTTGCAAGAGGTGCAACCTTAACGAACCACTGTTTTGATAGACGGGGCTCAACAGTTGTATCGCAACGAGAACAGTGACCGACTGCGTGAATGTAAGGGCGCTTTTCATCCATGATGCGTCCCTCGCTGCGAAGTGCTTCAACAACTGCTTTACGGGCATCAAATCTATCCATGCCATCAAAGCGCGTCCCTGAGCCATCCATAACGCCGTGTTCATTCATAATTACAACAAATGGAATGTTATGGCGCATCGCCATTTCAAAGTCATTTGGATCGTGAGCTGCAGTTACTTTCACTGCTCCGGTTCCAAAATCCATTTCCACTAATTCATCGGCAATAATTGGAATGTATCGATTAGCAAGTGGAAGCAAGACTAGTTTGCCAATTAAATCCTTATAACGTGCATCATCAGGGTGAACTGCAACTGCGCCATCGCCGAGCATCGTTTCAGCGCGCGTGGTTGCAACGGTAATTTGAATATCACCTTCGCCATAGCGAACTTGTACAAACTCACCGGCATCATCGTGATGCTCTACTTCAATATCTGACAGCGCCGTTAAACAACGTGGACACCAATTGATGATTCGCTCCGCGCGATAGATAAGACCTTGGTCGTATAACTTTTTAAAGATTGTCAGTACTGCAGTTGAAAGACCTGCATCCATTGTGAATGCCTCGCGTGACCAATCAACGCTATCTCCTAGACGGCGCATCTGATCTAAAATCGCTCCACCTGATTCAGATTTCCATTCCCAAACTTTCTTAACAAAATCTTCGCGACCTAGATCATGGCGACTTAAACCTTGAGCTGCCAACTGTTTTTCAACTACGTTTTGCGTAGCAATTCCGGCGTGATCCATTCCAGGTAGCCACAACGCTTCAAAACCTTTCATACGTTTCATGCGCATGAGCGTGTCCTGAAGTGTGTGATCTAATGCGTGACCAATATGCAATGAGCCGGTGACGTTGGGTGGTGGGATAACGATTGTGAAAGGCGGCTTTGTAGATGTCGCATCTGCTTTGAAATATCCTGCGGCAACCCATTTTTCATACAGGGGCGCTTCAATATCAGCAGGTGAAAAGCTGGAAGCTAATTCGCGGGACATGAGGAGCAGTCTAGATTATGCGCTCTTCTCCTCTTGACCCTTTTGGCCACGTGAGCGCTTTGGAATATCGCCCGTATGAAGGATAAATTCAGGTTGGGCTCCAGTATCTATGCAATCTTTAGTGACCAGAACCTTTGCTATATCGCTGCGGCTTGGTACGTCATACATCACAGATAACAGGACTGACTCCATAATCGCGCGGAGTCCACGGGCGCCTGTGCCACGGATTAATGCCAAATCTGCGATCGCATCGAGTGCTTCGATGGAGAATTCAAGTTCGACATTATCTAGATCAAAGAGTCTCTGATACTGCTTAACGAGGGCGTTCTTTGGCTCAGTCAGGATTTGCATCAATGCACTCTTGTCTAAGTTCTCAACGCTCGTTAGAACTGGAAGGCGCCCAATGAATTCAGGGATCATTCCAAACTTTAATAAATCCTCTGGCATGACATCGGCGAAGATATCTCTGCGATTCTTAGCTGCTGCATCTTGCAACGTTGCATTAAAGCCAACGCCTGCTTTACCGCTGCGTGATTCGATAATTTTTTCAAGCCCAGAGAAAGCTCCACCAACAATGAACAAAACATTTGTAGTATCAATTTGAATAAACTCTTGGTGCGGATGTTTGCGTCCGCCTTGAGGTGGCACTGATGCAACAGTTCCTTCGAGAATCTTAAGCAATGCCTGCTGAACACCTTCACCCGAAACATCGCGAGTGATAGATGGATTTTCAGATTTACGTGCAACTTTATCGATTTCATCGATATAGATAATTCCGGTCTCGGCCTTTTTAACATCGTAATCGGCGGCTTGAAGGAGTTTGAGCAAAATGTTTTCAACATCTTCTCCAACATAGCCAGCCTCAGTTAGCGCAGTTGCATCGGCGATGGCAAATGGCACGTTGAGCATGCGAGCCAGAGTTTGAGCCATAAGCGTCTTGCCGCAACCCGTAGGACCAAGTAATAAAATATTTGATTTTGCTAATTCAATTGAATCTTCACGATGGCCACCTTGTACGCGCTTGTAGTGGTTGTACACGGCTACTGATAGAGATTTCTTCGCGCGATCTTGGCCAATTACATATTGATCGAGGAATTCAAATATCTCTTGTGGCTTTGGAAGTTCGGCTAATCCGAGTGAGTTTGCCTCTGAGAGCTCTTCAACAATGATCTCATTACAGAGCTCGATGCACTCATCGCAGATATAAACGCCAGGACCGGCAATAAGCTTCTTTACCTGCTTCTGGGTTTTACCGCAGAAAGAACATTTGAGCAGGTCGCTAGTTTCGCCGATTCTTGTCATGGGCAAAGTTTAGATTCACAAGGCTTTTTTTGCTTGGGTATTTAAGCCTGTAACTGTTCGCCGTAAGAATAATTACCTATTTTTTGCTGGTGTTATGAAGTCTTTAACACCTGGTATCCGCAAAACCGCCAAACAGATAATCACGTGAAATATCGAGGCGCCGATTAATAACTGCTTTTCCCCAAAAAACGAAACAGCTGGACCAACCAGTGCCATGCCAAGTGGCATTAAACCTGCCGAGCCCATGTGATCGATACTAAAAACTCGGCCCTGCAATTCTCGCGGAACTTCGCGTTGAATCGCAGATGCCCAAAATGCCTCCCATGGACCGACCGAAAAACCCGCAAATAAGTATGCAACGACAATAAATGTCTCAGAAATTGGAAATGCTAATGAGAGTGTTGTAATGATCAAGAGCATCCATACCAGAACAGAAAACTGACCCTGATGTTTAATCTTAAGTTTGACGCAGGCGATTGCAGAGATGATTCCGCCAATTGAAAAAGCTGCAGCAGATAATGCAAAAGCTGTGTTGTTCCCAAACTCTCGTCTTGTAATAACAGGTAAAAGTACCGTCTCTGCGGCCAGGATTACCATCAACTGCACGGATACCATTGCAATCATGGCACCAATCCACGGAATATCACGGACAGTGCGCAGGCCTTCGCGCATTTCCACCATGAATGGCTCCTGTGGTTTTTTATCGCTATTTATATCCTCTTTAATTTGATTAAGGAAGAAAGTTCCAATGGCAAAAGCAATTGCGGTAATGAGAAATGTAAGGCGGCCCCCAATTAAAAATACTGAAGCTCCACCAATACCAGGTCCAATAATTGCCGCCGTCTTGACGACTATCCCTCGTGCAACATTTCCTGCCGGCAATTTATCATCGGGCAACAATGAAGGCATGATCGCACCAGCCGATGCTGCGCCAAATGCATCGCCAACACCCATCAAGAAAACGGCAAGGGCCAACCAGAAATGCGGAAGTTGCGGCGCGGAAACAAAGACCATCGCCAATACAATTCCCGCGCGCGATAAGTCGGCAATAATCATTACCTGTTTGCGAGGTAGGCGATCAGACCAGACACCCGCAAAGGGTGCAAAGAGAACGCCTGATAAGACACGCGCTCCGAGAATTAATCCGAGAGAGGTTGCAGTGCCACCGGCATCTAGAACTGTTACTGCAAGTGCAATCGGAAATGCAGATGCGCCAAGAACAAAGATGGTCGTAGAAACCCAAAAGAGACGGTATCCCTTATATGACCAAAGGGAGCCCGCCTCAAATAGTTTCATGCCTAAATATTACTTGACTGGTTTGGCCTTACGTGAGGCCAATACTTGATCGATGATTCCATATTCAACTGCTTCTGCAGCCGTTAATATCTTGTCGCGCTCGATATCTTTTTCGATCTCTGAAGCGGATTTAACAACGTGACGCGCAAGAAGCTCTTCCTGCAGACGTGCAATACGTGCTATCTCCTTGGCTTGAATCTCGACATCAGATGCCTGCCCGCCACCTTCAGATGAAGGTTGGTGAATCAAGATGCGTGAGTGCTCGAGTGCATAACGCTTGCCCTTAGCACCACCTGCAAGGATGACGGCAGCGGCAGAGGCGGCCTGACCCAGGCAGATTGTGCTGATATCTGGGCGAACAAACTGCATGGTGTCGTAAATTGCAGTCAGTGCAGTAAATGAGCCACCAGGTGAGTTGATGTAAATCATGATGTCGCGATCTGGATCCATTGACTCCAGTGTTAGCAGCTGTGCCATAACATCGTTTGCAACTGTGTCATCGATTGGCTGGCCCATAAAGATAATGCGCTCTTCGAATAACTTCGTATAAGGATCAAGACGCTTAAATCCATAAGCTGTTTTTTCCTCGATTGTTGGAAGAACATAACGTGCGCTGAAATCCTGAATGTGCTTCATTAAGCTTTTCCTCCTGAAACTTGGCCATCCGATGTTGCGATGTGATCGATGAAGCCGTATGCCTTGGCATCTTCGGCGTTAAACCAGTTATCGCGATCTGAATCGATCAGAATCTTTTCAAGTGTTTGGCCAGTGTGCTTGGCATTTATCTCAGCCATTGTGCGCTTAGTAATCGCCATTTGCTCGGCCTGAATACGAATATCTGTTGCAGTACCGCCGATGCCGCCAAGTGGTTGGTGCATCAAGATGCGTGCATTAGGAGTTGCATATCGCTTGCCTGGGGCACCTGCAGTAAGTAGGAACTGTCCCATCGATGCGGCAATTCCCATTCCAACGGTTGCAATATCGTTCTTGACGTACTGCATCGTGTCGTAGATGGCCATACCGGCAGTAACAGATCCACCCGGTGAGTTGACGTACAAGAAAATATCTTTATTTGAATCTTCAGCCGCTAGTAGCAGAATCTGCGCGCAGATTGCATTGGCCATGTCATCGCGTACTTCGCCGGCAAGGAAGATGATGCGCTCGCGAAGCAAGCGGTTGTAGACCTGATCATCCAAGCCGATCATTCCAATGCTCGATGAGCGGGCACGGATTTCACCAGCTTGTGAGTTAAGAAAATCCACGTGTATTCCTTCCGGTTAGCAATTTTTTCTCCTGTAGTGACCCTAACAATGTTGCGCGCTAAATGCTTCCCAATTGCGGGGAAAAGGAGCGTGAAGTGGTCGGTGTTCGCTTAGGGCTAAAGCCTTAGCGAGCAAAATCAGAGAGCGATTAAGCCTCGTCGACTAAATCGGAGAGCTCGGCCGCTGGACGCAATGCCTCAAGATCGATCACATTTCCAGATGCATCCTTTACGGTGATGCGACCTAGAACAGATGACAAGGCCTTGGCGCGAGTTACCTCTGATACTAATTGAGCAATCTGACCAGCCTTTTGCAACTCTTCAGCAAACTGCTGAGGCGCCATTCCATATCGCTGTGATGTGCGAACTAAGTACTCGGTTAGCTCCATCTCGGTAACTTGAACATCTTCAGCCTGTACCACTGCATCGAGTAAGAAATCTGATTTCAGTGATGAGCGAACCTGACCATCGACCTCTGCGCGATGCTCGGCATCTTCCAAACGGCCTTCACCTTCAAGGTGATCTGTAACTTCTAGCTCAACTAAATTCTCTGGAACTGGAATATCTAGATCGGCAAGAAGTTTTTCAACTAAGCGATCGCGAGCCTGTGTTCCCTGCTCCATCTTCTTAACTCGACCAAGGCGCTCAACAAAGTCTGCCTTAAGTTCGGCCAATGTATCGAACTCTGATGCCAGCTTTGCAAATGCATCATCAACTGGTGGAAGTTCGCGCTCTTTTACTGCCTTCACAGTTGCTTCAACTTCACCCTTTTCGTCCTCGGCCTGACCGACAAGCTTTGTTTCAAACTTCTTGGTCTCTCCTGCAGACATACCGATCAAGATGTCATCAAGGCCCTCAATCATGCGATCTGAGCCAACTTCGTA
>CAXNOC010000025.1:0-14856 GCA_964203745.1 Candidatus Planktophila sp. | reverse complement strand
GCAATCGGCGATGAGATTCTTAAAGCGCTTACGAATAAGACACGTCTGATAGTTACAACTGGTGGAACCGGAATCTCACACAGCGATGTTACGCCCGAAGCTACTGCGCCATTTATCAAAAAACTTATACCTGGTTTTGCAGAGGCGCTTCGCGCATATTCACGAGGTAAAACACCGACAGCGGATTTAACCCGAGGCCTTGCCGGAACCTTTGAAAACACATTGATAATTAATTTACCCGGCTCAACAGGTGGGGTAAAAGATGGTCTAGTTATCATCGAACGTTTAGCAGGACACATCTTGGATCAACTAGATGGAATCGACCACTAATGGCACAGGTAATGATGGCTATTGTGACAAATGAAGTAATTAGCATCACCGATTTGGCAGCCCTTGTTCGCGATCAAAGTTGTGGAGCGGTTGTAACTTTCCAAGGGGAGGTTCGAAATCACGATGGCGGTAGAGAAGTGGCCAGACTTACATATGAGATTCACCCAACGGCAAGTGAACAGATAGAAAAGATTACAGCTTCAGTTCTAGAGGGATTTGATGTTGTAAAAGTTGCAATCGCTCATCGTTATGGCCAGCTCGAGATTGGTGATACCGCCTTCGCAGTAGCCGTTTCGGCCCACCATCGCGCTGAGGCATTTAGTGCAACCAGCGCCCTTGTTGATGAGATTAAAGCCAGATTACCCATTTGGAAGCACCAAGTATTTGCCGATGGCACTCAAGAGTGGGTTAATACGGCATGAGCACATTAATCGATACTTATGGGCGTGTGCACCGAAATCTGCGTGTATCCCTTACCGATAGATGCTCTTTGCGATGTACATACTGTATGCCGCATGATTTTGCCGCCTGGTTACCTAGCGAGGATTTATTAACCACAGATGAACTGCTCACTGTTATCGAAGTTGCAGTTCAGCAGGGAATTGATGAAGTTCGCCTAACCGGTGGGGAACCTTTGCTGCGTCCAGATATCGTTGAAATTGTCGAACGCATTGCAAGTCTGGATAACGCTCCACGCTTAACTTTAACTACCAATGGAATCCGTTTACCGGATTTGGCAGAGAAGTTAGCAAAGGCTGGTTTAAATCGCATTAATGTCAGTCTCGATACCTTAAGCCGTGAGAGATTTAAGAAACTCACATACCGGGATAGATTTGATGACGTTATCCTCGGACTCAAAGCGGCAAATGCGGCAGGGCTCTTCCCAATAAAAGTAAATACCGTATTGCTAAAAGATATTAATGATGATGAAGCTCCCGCACTTTTGGAATGGGCGCTGGCCAATGAATACTCGCTCCGATTCGTTGAACAGATGCCGCTAGATGCCGGAGGCATTTGGGATCGTGCCACTTTAATAACGGCCGATGAGATTTTTGCATCTTTGTCTACACAGTATCAACTGACTCCAGTGGATAATCGCGGCTCATCTCCTGCCGAAGAGTTCTATATCAATGGAACAAAGGCAACGGTTGGAATCATTGGCAGCGTTACTAGGCCTTTTTGTGGAGCCTGTGATCGATTGCGCCTTACATCTGATGGCCAGCTTCGATCATGTTTATTTTCAAACGTTGAAACAGACTTGCGAAAAACATTACGTGATGAAGAAACTGATCTAGCCTATAAGCACGAACAGATTGCGGCCCGCTTTCACAATACAGTTATTAGCAAGCTTCCTGGCCATGGAATCAACGATCCATCCTTTATTGCACCGCTTCGACCAATGTCGGCAATCGGCGGTTAGCCACCAGCAAATCGTGGCAAAACATCTATAACGCTGCCCTCGTTGACCGCAATGCTCATGTCATGAACGGCAATAGAATCTAAAAGAAAACTGCACTGCGACATGACATGCGCAAGTGTTGGATTTGCTTGTGTTGCTTGTGCGATAATCGCTTCAAAGCTCGCAGGCGTAAAGTTGGCCGAATCAACACCAGCGGCAGCGCGCGCGGCGGCAAAGAAACGGACTTCTACCCCTGTTTGCATAGACCCATTGTATGGTTACCCCATGCTCGAGTACATCCTGATCTTCGCGGTCGGAATTCTCGTCGGTGGAATCAATGGAATGGCGGGCGGTGCATCGGTTATTTCATATCCAGTGTTGCTAGCAACTGGAATGTCGCCGGTAAGTGCGGCTATATCAAATGCACTGGGTGTCACACCGGCAAATTTCTTTGCTCTTATTGCAGCCAGACACCAGATGCGCGCCTATATGGAGCAGTATAAAAAACTCATTCTCATTTCAATTATCGGTTCAACAATCGGCGCCCTGCTCCTCTTAAACGTTCCTCCAGGTGTCTTTGAGAAGATGGTGCCCTTCTTACTTCTCTTTGCATCTCTCTCATTCTTAATTAAAGCGAAACCTGATCGTGGTGCACGGCATGAGTTAGTTGAAAAATTCGGAATCGCCGCGAGCGGGCTCTACTGCGGTTACTTTGGTCCGGGTCAAGGAGTTATGGTGATCGCAGTTCTTGCCCGCGATATCCGCCGAGATCCGAGGTCACTTAACACGGCTAAAAATCTCATCGTCGGCTGGACCTCTTTGATCTCCAACATCATTTACATCTTCAGCGGTCGCGCCGTCTGGCCTGTTGTTATCGCCCTTGTCCTGGGATCGAGCATTGGTGGGACTTTCGGGGGACGCTGGGCGGCCCATATGCCCAAGGCCGTCTATCGCGCTCTTATCCTGACCGTCGGTTTTAGCGCCTCAGCCTGGCTCTTTAAGAAGTATTACTTCGGCTAAGCGCTATCAATTGGTATATCACTGATATATCATCTCTGACATGAGCCAGGCGATCCACATCCTCACCCGAGAGAGCAGCTCGCTATCTGAAGAGGCCTATAGCCGAATCCGCTCGATGATTATTACCCTCGAACTCGTTCCCGGCTCTTTGATTAGCGAGAGCGAATTGATGTCTAAGTTGGGATTTGGACGCACGCCAATTCGCGAAGCTCTGCGCTCGCTAGCTAATGAGAAGTTAGTAGAGGTTTATCCCAGGCGCGGAATGTTTGTTTCAAGCGTTGATGTGCACAATCTCTCCGCACTCTCTGAAGTCCGTGCGGTTTTAGAGATTAAAGCCGCTGAGCTTGCAGCACAGCGATCAACAGCAGCTGATCAACTTATAACTAAGGCTTTGATCTCAGAAATTCAGGGGCTCAAAGGCGATTTAGATATGGCAACGCTAATTGGTTTAGACCAACGTATCCATCACCATATTTATCAATGCACTCACAACGAATTTTTAGCTGCAGATTTAGATAACTATTACGCGCATGCATTAAGAATCTGGTTTTTAGCCCTCGACCGTATATCTGGTTTGACCGAGGCGATAATTGAACATCGCGCTTTATTAGAGGCAATCGCAAGTAATGACCCAAAAGCTGCAGGCAAGGCAATGCGTGATCACGTAGAAGGATTTGAAGCATCAATTCGTAAATCTTTATAAACCACCACTACAAGAACGAGGACAAGAGCTATGAGCAAGTTACCTGAGAAGGCAAAGTGCGTCGTTATTGGCGCAGGTATCGTCGGCAATGGAATGGTCTATCACCTTGCAAAATTAGGTTGGAAAGATATCGTCCAGATCGATAAGGGACCTTTACCTAATCCTGGCGGCTCAACCGGACATGCATCTAACTTTATTTTCCCAGTCGATCATTCAAAAGAGATGACTTCAATAACTGCAGAGAGTATGCGCCAATACAAAGAGTGGGGCACATTTACTGAAACTGGTGGCATCGAAGTTGCTCGCACGCCAGAGCGTATGCAAGAGCTGGCTCGACGCATCACATCGGCTAAATCATGGGGAGTCGATGGTGGTCGAATCCTTACACCTGCCGAAGTAAAAGAGTTAGTGCCATATATCGATGAGAGCGTGATTATCGGTGGTTATTACCAGCCAAGCGTAGGCGTCGTAGACTCACTTCGAACCGGCACATTGATGCGCGAATATGCGATTGAAAAAGGCGCAGCGCTTTCATTTGCAAACATTGAGGTCTTAGACATCACTGTTGAAAATGGACGTGTCACTGGAGTTGTTACGGATCAAGGAACAATCGCTGCAGATTATGTAGTTATTGCAACTGGATGCTGGTCACCAAAGCTTGCAGCTATGGCAGGGGCCCACATTCCATTAACGCCTGCAGTTCACCAGATGAAGGACATTGGACCAGTGCCATTCTTTAAAGATGCCAAGGGCGATATCGAATGGCCAATCGTTCGCGACATGGATGTATTCATGTACGAGCGCCAACACGGTACAGGTCTTGAAATTGGATCATATGCTCACCGACCAATCCTTTACACGCCTGATGATCTGCCATCAAATGCGACGGCCGCACTTTCGCCAACAGAGTTTGCTTTTACTCAAGCAGATTTTGATATCCAAGACGAGCATGCATATGAGTTAATGCCATCGATTGTTGGTGATGAAAATGTCCGTGAAAAATATGCGATTAATGGAATCCTTTCTTATACTCCAGATGGAATGCCAATTCTTGGTGAAACTCCAGAAGTAAAGGGTTTGTGGTCGGTTGCGGCAGTCTGGATTAAAGAAGGTCCAGGAACTGCAAAGTCAGTTGCCGAATGGATGGTTCTCGGGGACTCTGAAATCGATCTGCACTCTTCGAATATCGCACGTTTTCATGATCACCAAAAAGCCGAGTTCCATATTAAGGCCCGCGTTGATGAGAGCTTTAACAAGACCTATGGAATCGTTCACCCACTAGAGCAGTACGCATCAAATCGAAATGTTCGCCTATCTCCATTCTATGAAGCAGAGAAGGCGCTCGGCGCAGTCTTTTATGAAACCGCTGGATGGGAACGACCATTCTGGTATGAATCAAACAAAGATTTAGTTGCAAAGTTCGGCGACAAGGTAATGCCACGTACTGCTGAATGGGAATCACGCTGGTGGTCACCAATTATCAATGCAGAGCACCTACAAATGCGCGAGAGCGCTGGCATCGTTGATCTTTCAGCCTTTGCAATCTTTGATGTCACCGGACCCGGTGCATTGGCCGTCGTACAAAAAGCGGCTCTGCGTCAGATGGATGTTGCTATCGGCCGTGTTGTCTACACGCCAGTACTTGGTCCAAATGGTGGCTTCAAATCAGATTTAACAATCATGCGACTTGATACTAATCATTTCCGCGTGGTCACCGGTGGTGCTCATGGAATGGCCGATAAAAAGTGGTTTAGCGATTTGCTACCCGCTGATGGTTCGGCACAGATCTTCGACTTAACTTCTAGTTATACAACGGTCGGAATCTGGGGACCAAAGGCACGCGAGATTATTCAAGCTATAACAAAGAGCGATATGGGTAAAGATGCCTTTAAGTTCAGCACATGTAAGGTAATTGAAGTTGGCCCACTCCGTGTTCTGGCATCACGTATCTCCTACGTAGGAGATCTTGGCTGGGAGTTCTATATTCCTATTGAACAGGGCGCAAAGTTATGGGAGATGCTTTGGGATAGTGGCAAGAAGCACGGAATGATTCCAGTAGGTATTGGTGTTTACGGTACAACTGGTCGACTTGAAAAATGCTATCGCGCTTACGGCCCAGAGCTTGAAACTGAGTACACGGTAGTCGAGGCTGGAATGCAATCTCCGAAGCTTAAAGAGGCTGACTTCATAGGTAAGGCCGCGCACGTTAAGCACCGCAGTGAAAAACCAATCACAATGCTCTGTACTTTGTTTGTAGATGATCACACATCATCGACCGGTGAAAAGCGCTACATGATGGGTAACGAACCGATACTTACTCTTGATAAGCAACCGATAGTTGACTCACATGGGCGCCGTTCATATGTCACTAGCGCAGGATCTGCACCGTCATTAGGTAAGCACATTCTGATGTCATATCTACCGACAGAGCTTGCCGTAGCCGGCAATAAATTCATCGTTGAATATTTGGGCGAGCACTACCCATGTTCAGTGGCAGAAGTTGGCGCTACGCCTGTCTTTGATCCATCAAATGAACGGATTATCGCCTAATGGACGTACTGGTCTGCTTGAAGCGAGTACCACTTGCTGGAGGAACGTTAATTCTGACCCCAGATTCGCGTGATATTGAAACCAAACACCTTGGCTTTGGAATCAGCCCGCACGAAGAAAATGCCGTAGAAGCGGGAGTCCAATTAGTTGAGCAAATGGGTGGCACGCTTACCTTGTTAACGCTCGGACCAAGTGATGCCGAAGAGCAGTTACGTTCTCAATTGGCAATCGGTGCTACACGCGCCGTGCTTATCGAAACCGATGGACAAGAGTGGGATCCGCAGGGGACTGCAGCCGCACTTGTCGATGCGATTAATGCTGAAGAGACAAAGTTTGATTTAATTATCTTTGGCGCTGAGTCAGCTGATAGTGCGGGATATCAAATTCATATTCGTGTCGCACATGCACTTAATCGCCCCATCGTTACAAATGTGAAGTCGATGAAAATTGAACAGGGGATTGTTAGTTGTGAGCGAGTCGTAGCTAATGGGCGCGAACATTATGAGGCTCCGCTTCCTGCGATTGTTACCGTTCGAGATGGTCTCAATATTCCACGCTATCCATCGGTACCAGGTCGGATGCAGGCGCGTAAAAAGATTGTAGATATGAAAAAGGCTGAGCCTCGAGTTCCAAAACTTGAGAAAGTAACTCTCGCCCTTGCTCCTTCTAAGGATAAAGGCGCTGAAATTCTTGGCAAGGGTGCCGATGCGGTACCTGCCTTAGTTGAAGTCTTGAAACAGATTGGAGCCTTCTAATGATTCTGGTTCTTATCGATCACGATCGCGGCGAACTCGATCCGCTCTCACTCAGAGCCCTTACTGCAGCCCGCGCCCTAGGCCAGGATGTAGAGGCCGTTGCAATTGGTAGCGACGCAGTCGCCTTGGCCGGCATTGTCGGTGAATACGGAGCCAAGGTTTTACACCTAGCAACGCACGCAATGATTAGTGATTACACACCGATGGCATCTGGCCGAGCTCTCAAAGAGTTAGTTGAAAAACTAAAGCCTGCCGCAGTATTGGCCGCAGGTAGTCCTCGCGGCAATGAGCAGTTAGCACATTTAGCTGCCTTCTTAGATGTTCCCATGGCGGCAGAGTGCTCCGAAATTACTTTGGGCTCTCCTCACCACGTATTGCGAGCACGATGGGCAGGTAACTTAATTGAATCTGCACACGTACACTCCGAATTACTTATTGCAACAGTTTTAAGTTTTTCTATAGAACCAGAATCAATTAGCGCCCCAGCTGCAACAGTTGCGCAGTTTGAGCCAGCTCTCCAGCCGCAGGATTCTGTAGTAAGAATCTTGAGCCGTGATTCCGGAGAGTCCAAGGGCGGAGTCACACTTAACGACGCCAAAATTATTGTTTCAGGTGGACGCGGTGTTGGCGGAGCAGATGGCTTTGGAAACCTCGAAGAGTTAGCTGCCCTTCTTGGAGGAGCTGTTGGATGTTCTCGTGTTGTCACTAGTTCTGGTTGGCGTCCACATGCCGAGCAGGTAGGACAGACAGGAACCAAAGTTGCACCAGATCTCTACATTGCTGCAGGAATTTCAGGAGCTATGCAGCACATCGCTGGAATGAAAAATAGTAAGACAATCGTTGTCATTAATACTGATCCAGAGGCACCGATATTACGTTATGCCGATTACGCAATCATCGGAGATTTACACCAAGTTATACCCGCGCTCACCAGCGCCATACGTCAAGCAAAGGGATAAAACATGTCAGATATCGAGATAGCACAAGCTGCAACCATGAAGCCAATCAATGAGATTGGCGCATCTCTTGGAATTGACGTTGAAAATTTAGAGGCATATGGAAAGTACAAGGCTAAAGTTAATTTGAAATACTTAACGGCCCTTCCAGAGCGCAAAAACTCAAAGTTAATTTTGGTAACGGCTATAAGTCCAACGCCAGCAGGCGAAGGCAAGACAACTACTACTGTGGGACTCGGAGATGCACTTCGCCATATCGGCAAGGATGCGATGATTGCTCTGCGCGAGCCGTCCCTTGGCCCAGTCTTTGGAATGAAAGGCGGAGCCGCAGGTGGTGGCTACGCCCAAGTTGTTCCGATGGAAGATATCAACCTGCACTTTACCGGCGATTTCAACGCTATTGCCCTTGCAAATAACTTACTTGCAGCCCTTGTAGATAATCATATTCACCACGGTAACGAGCTTGCCATCGATATTCGTCGAGTCACGTGGAAGCGCGTTATGGATATGAATGATCGTGCACTGCGCGAGATTATTCAATCCATTGGCGGAGTTGGTAATGGCTACCCACGAAGTGATGGCTTTGACATCGTTGTGGCCTCTGAGATTATGGCGATTTTTTGTCTTGCTACGTCAATTGAGGATCTCAAAGAGAAGATCGGCAAGATTGTGGTTGGCTATAAGCGCGATAAGACTCCAGTGCTAGCAAGCGAACTCAACGCACAGGGTGCGATGACCGTCATATTAAAAGATGCCTTCCAACCAAACTTAGTTCAAACTCTCGAAAACACTCCAGCCTTTATTCATGGTGGTCCTTTTGCCAACATCGCACACGGATGTAATTCAGTTGTGGCAACGACATCGGCGATGAAGTTGGCCGACTATGTTGTGACAGAGGCGGGATTCGGAGCAGATCTTGGTGCTGAAAAATTTATTGACATTAAGTGCCGTAAGTCGGGATTGCGTCCATCTGCCTGTGTACTCGTTGCAACAGTCCGCGCAATTAAGTATCACGGCGGCGCAGATCTTAAGACTATTACCGAGGAAAACCTTGGCGCACTAGAGGCCGGAATCGTTAACTTAGAGCGCCATATTCACAACATCAAAGATGTCTACAATCTTCCACTGGTTGTTTCCATTAACAACTTTACAAGTGATACAGCGGCAGAGATTGCTCTGCTGCGATCACGAGTTGAAGCTATGGGCGTGAAAATTGTTCTTGCAACTCATTGGGCCGATGGTGGTGCAGGAGCTGCTGATTTGGCTCATGCCGTTGTTGAACTCTGTGAGATTCCAAATCAAATGAAGTTCGTTTATGAAGATGAGCAGAGCCTGTGGGAGAAAGTTACTGCAGTTGCCACAAAGATCTACGGCGCTAAGGAAGTAACGGCCGATGCAAAGGTCCGCCTTAAGCTCAAAGAACTCGAAGCATCAGGCTATGGACACTTTCCGATTTGTGTGGCAAAAACACAGTACTCATTTAGTACTGATGCCGCGCTGAGAGGTGCGCCAAGCGGGCACTCACTCAATATTCGCGAAGTTAAGTTATCGGCAGGTGCTGAGTTCATCGTCATGATCTGTGGTGAGATTATGACTATGCCAGGCCTACCTAAGGTTCCTGCGGCTGAGCGCATTGATTACGTTGATGGAAAGGTCGTAGGCTTGTTCTAATGAAGTATTCACCGTGGTCACAGGATGCAGCACGTGTTCTTCTTGCGACCCTAAGCGATGAAAAAGGGCCGGTGTTGATGGCTCTTCAGTTGATGCAAAAAGAGTTTGGCTATGTTGATAAAGCCTGTGTTGAACTCATTGCAAACTACTTCAATAAATCAAGGGCCGATGTTCATGGAGTCTTAACTTTTTACCATGATCTGCACACAACGCCTCCAACTGAACATCAAATCTCAATCTGCGTGGCCGAGGCATGTCAGGCAGTTGGAGCGCGTGAGCTGTCGTCAGCGGTAAAAGCAAAGTTTGCCGATGAGGCAAAGGATGCGTACTGCTTTGGTAACTGCGCACTAGGACCGGCAGCGATGGTCGATGGGAAGATCATCGGCCGAGCAACGGTTGCAAAAATTGAGAAGGCACGCACATGAGAGTATTTGTTCCTTGTGATAGCGCGGCGATCTCAGTCGGTGCCGATGAAGTGGCAGATGCAATTGCGCAACTAGATTCATCGATAGAAATAGTTCGCAATGGTTCGCGTGGTGCACTCTGGCTTGAAACCCTAGTTGAGGTCGAAACTCCAGCTGGGCGTATCGCTTATGGACCGGTGAACCCAGAGGATGTGCAATCCCTCTTCGACTCCGATTTCCTCAATGGCGGCCAGCACCCTCTTTTTCTAGGAAAAACCGATGAGATTGAATGGTTGTCCTCGCAAGATCGTGTGACCTTTGCGCGCGTGGGAATCGTCGATCCTTTGTCCCTTGATGACTACCTGGCACATGGTGGACTCATTGGTTTGCGTAAAGCGATCAAACTTTCATCGGATGCACTGATCAATGAAGTTACCGAATCAGGTCTACGAGGACGAGGCGGTGCCGGTTTTCCTGCTGGAATAAAGTGGCGCACCGTTGCACAAAGTTACGGCTCACAAAAATATATTTGCTGCAATGCCGATGAAGGCGATAGCGGGACGTTCGCCGATCGCATGTTGATTGAGGGAGATCCCTTTACGCTGATTGAAGGCATGACAATTGCGGGTATTGCAGTCGGTGCTACACAGGGAATTGTTTACTTACGCTCAGAATACCCTTATGCGATTGCTACGCTTCAAAAGGCGATTGATATCGCGCGAGAGAGTGATTGGCTGGGTAATCGAGTTCTTGGAACCACGAACGCATTTGATATTTCGATTCGTGTTGGTGCCGGCTCATACGTCTGTGGTGAAGAGACGGCAATGCTCGAAAGTATCGAAGGCAAACGCGGCGTAGTCCGAGCTAAACCACCACTTCCGGCAGTTGAAGGTCTCTTTGGTCAACCGACAGTAATTAATAATGTGCTTACGCTCTCGACTGTGCCAATGATTTTGTCCGAAGGTGCAGCCGACTATAAGGCACGCGGAGTGGGGCGATCTCTTGGAACGCAGGTTTTTCAACTAGCGGGCAATATCGCACGGGGTGGAATTGTTGAAAAAGCTTTCGGAATAACGCTTAATGAATTAGTGAGTACATATGGAGGCGGCACGTTATCTGGTCTACCACTTCGCGCAATCCAAATTGGAGGACCACTGGGAGCGTATTTTTCAACGGCCCAGATGGATACGTCGATGGATTATGAATCACTTATCGCTGCAGGTGGAATGCTGGGACACGGTGGCATCGTTGTCTTTGATGAGAGCGTTGATTTAGCGGTACAAGCTAAATTTGCTATGGAGTTTTGTGCCATTGAATCCTGCGGCAAGTGCACACCATGTCGAATTGGTTCAACACGTGGGGCTGAAACCATCGATCTAATTATTAGGGGCGTGAGAGTGGATGAGAATAAGAAACTACTTCTCGACCTTTGTGAAGTCATGACCGATGGATCTCTGTGCGCCATGGGCGGTTTGACGCCTTTGCCAGTAAAAAGTGCCATGCTTAACTTCCCATCAGACTTCAATGGAGTGCGAACATGACGATGATCTTTGAGCCAGATTTCGGCACGCCTGTCAGCGAGCGAACAGATCTTGTAAGCCTTGAGATCGATGGCCATGCAGTCACTGTTCCCGCAGAGACTTCCATTATGCGGGCCGCCCTTGAGGCGGACATTGATATCCCAAAACTCTGTTCGACCGATCGTTTAAAGGCCTTTGGTTCATGCCGATTGTGTGTCATTCAAGTCGATGGCCGTAACGGCACACCATCATCATGTACGACGCCAGTAGCCGAAGGCATGAAAGTTGCAACACAATCTGAAAAACTTGATCGGATCCGTAAAGGCGTCATGGAGCTCTATCTCTCCGATCACCCAGCAGATTGTGCAACTGGAGATGAGTGTGAAGTTCATGGTGTTGCTAAGAAAATTGGAGTCAGCTCTAGCCGCTACACAAACGTTGCCACGCATTTAGATTTGAAAAAAGATGAGAGCAATCCCTACTTCACCTTTGACTCAACCGAGTGCATCGTCTGCAACCGATGCGTGCGAGCATGCGATGAGGTGCAGGGAACTTTTGCATTAACTATCGAGAACCGCGGCTTTGAAGCAAGAGTCTCGTCATCGGGTACCTCATTTATTGAGAGTGAGTGTGTTTCATGTGGAGCCTGCGTACAGGCCTGCCCAACTGGAGCCCTTACTGAAAAAACACTATTGACAATCGGTGCGCCAACTTCATCAGTCATCACAACATGTGCCTATTGCGGCGTTGGATGTAGCTTTAAAGCCGAGATGCGTGGCGATGAAGTTGTCCGCATGGTTCCGCTAAAAGCCGGTGGGGCAAATGAAGGTCACTCATGCGTAAAGGGCCGCTTTGCTTATGGATATGCCACCCATACAGATCGAATTACAAAGCCAATGATTCGCAGCGCAATTACCGATCCATGGAAAGAGGTCTCATGGATTGAAGCAATTACTTTTGCTGCCGATGGATTAAAACGCATTCAAGCCGAAACTGGAGTCAATGCGATCGGCGGAATCACATCATCGCGTTGTACCAATGAAGAGGTATTTGTAGTTCAGAAGATGGTCCGTGCAGCATTTGGTAATAACAATGTAGATACATGTGCCCGTGTATGTCATTCGCCAACGGGCTATGGCCTAGGTCAGACATTTGGAACGTCGGCTGGTACTCAAGATTTTGAATCCGTTGAGCACAGCGATGTCATCTTGCTCATTGGTGCTAATCCAACTTCGGCTCACCCGGTTTTTGCCTCTCGCATGAAAGCGGCGATACGAAAAGGCGCCAAATTAATTGTCATTGATCCCCGTGTCATTCCATTGGTTCGCACGCCGGGAATTTCTGCGGCCCACCATCTGCAGTTAATGCCGGGTACAAACGTTGCAGTCATTAACGCTCTGGCACATGTCATTGCAACCGATGGTCTTATAAAGCGCGATTTTGTCGAAGAGCGTTGTGACGTCCAATCCTTTAATGAGTGGGAGGCGTTCATTTCCCTGAGTGAGAACTCACCTGAAGCGTTAGAGGCATCATCTCGAGTTCCCGCCGCACAGATTCGTGCAGCGGCGCATATGTTTGCAAATGCAAGAAATGGCTCAATCTATTACGGCCTTGGAGTTACCGAGCACAGCCAAGGTTCAACAATGGTTATGGGAATTGCAAACCTTGCGATGGCAACTGGAAACATTGGCCGCAAAGGCGTCGGCGTTAATCCGCTGCGTGGTCAGAACAATGTGCAAGGCTCCTGCGATATGGGCTCATTTCCACACGAGCTCCCTGGATACCGTCACATCTCAAACCCAGATACACGAAAAATCTTTAATGATGCATGGGGTGTAGAACTGCAAGATCGTCCAGGAATGCGAATTCCAAATATGTTCGATGCAGCTATTGGCGGCCAATATCGAGGTCTCTATGTCCAGGGCGAAGACATTGCCCAATCTGATCCCAATACGTCGCATGTACATGCAGCGTTAAGAGCGATGGACATGGTGATTGTCCAAGATCTATTCTTAAACGAGACATCGAAGTTCGCACATGTCTTTCTACCAGGAACATCCTTTTTAGAAAAAGATGGAACGTTCACTAATGCTGAAAGACGAATCAACCGCGTTCGCCCAGTGATGAAATCTAAAACTGGAAAAAGTGAGTTTGAAGTTACCTGTGACTTAGCCACTGCGATGGGATATCCAATGTCCTATGAAAATGGCGCGGCGATTATGGATGAGATAGCGGCAACTACACCGACTTTTGCCGGAGTCTCCTTTGCTAAGTTAGATGAGCTTGGAAGTATTCAATGGCCATGCAACGAGGCCCATCCAGAGGGAACTCCGATGATGCACGTGGATAAATTCGTACGTGGAGAGGGTCGATTTATGAAGACTCAGTACGTGCCGACCGATGAGAAAGCCACTCGTAAGTTCCCACTACTACTGACCACCGGAAGAGTATTGAGCCAGTACAACGTTGGCGCCCAAACGCGTCGCACGGCCAATAACGTTTGGCATAGTGAGGATATTTTGGATTTACATGAATCCGATGCCCAGCTTCGCGGAATTAGCGATGGTTCTTGGGTCAAACTCTCAAGCCGCGTGGGCGAGACAATTATGAAAGCGCGGATAACAGATGAGGTCCCGGCAGGCGTTGTCTATACAACATTCCATTTTCCCGAAAGTGGCGCAAATGTTATAACAACGGACTTCTCAGATTGGGCAACAAACTGTCCTGAGTACAAAGTAACTGCCGTTGAAATCTCACCAAGTATCAAAGCTCCGGGTGAGATGATCGAATCCCATATTGGTGGAGATCCACAGCTAGATTCAATTATTCGTATGGCCAATCAAATTGCCGCCAATGTTCCTTCTAAAACCGCCCCAGAGGTGGAAGTCGCTCATCACATTGTTCAGTTCTGGACACCAGAGATGATTAAACGCTTGCGTGAAGATGTAGATCAATCACTGCTTTCACCAGTTGTAGTCCATGCAATTGAAATTACATTAATGACTAATCAATATCTCTAACTGTTTTCGCAGACCCTCATAGCCAACTAATCTAGTTTCAAGTGGCAGGCCAATCTCTTCGGCCGCGGCTATTGCAGCTTCCTTAAGTTCAGGTGTGGGGGTTTGGGCGAGCCATATAACGCGCGAGTAATTCTTAAAGTAGTCATCTCGAAGATGCGGATATCTATCTAAACCGAGTTCGACAATAACGCTTCGGTGAAAGGATTTAACGAGAAAATCAGTTAAGAAATAACTCCCAGCATTTTCTGCCATTATCTCTTGAATCTGTGCGCGTCCGGCAAAAATGTCATAACAGTGATCTCCGCCTAATCGCTTAACGTTATGACGTTCAATAACAAGGTCCAACGCACCATATGTTCCGCAGTCGGCATAGGCAACGGCGCACTTCGGATGTTTATCTTTTATCTCAAGAAGTAGCGCATCAACTTCGTTCGCGATTTTCTCAGGGCGATTATGTAATAGCGGGGGTAAGGGATAAATAGTTATATCAAGGCCGGCATCTGCTGCTATCTCACCAATATGTGTGGC
>CAXNOC010000024.1:0-16543 GCA_964203745.1 Candidatus Planktophila sp. | reverse complement strand
ATCGATCAACTCGATATTGGCGACGAGTTTGAAGTTCTGCCAGGTGCACGTATTGCAACTGATGGCATCGTGATTAAAGGTGAAAGCGCAGTCGATAACTCCATGCTCACGGGTGAATCAAAGCCCGTTGATGTGCGCCCCGGCTCTTTAGTTATTGGGGCCTCCGTCAATCACAATGGACGTTTGATTGTTCGCGCAACAAGAATCGGCAGCGATACTGAATTAGCACGCATCACTGCAATGGTTATTAGTGCACAGGGCACCAAAGCACCGATTCAACGCTTAGCCGATCGAATAAGCGCGGTCTTTGTTCCCATTGTTACTCTGCTGGCAGTTGGAACATTTCTGGGCTGGTACTACACCGATCACTCTTTAACACAATCAATTTCCGTTGCAATTACGGTTTTAGTAATCGCCTGCCCGTGTGCACTCGGCTTAGCAACTCCGGTGGCTTTACTAGTCGCATCTGGCCGCGGGGCGGCCCGGGGAATAGTTTTACGCGAACCTCGTGTTTTAGAAGTTGCTCGCAACGTCGATACCGTCGTATTCGATAAGACCGGCACGCTCACTCAAGGCGTAATGAATGTTGTAGAGGCAACGGTTTCTACTACTGCTGGTGCCATTCTCGGCAGTTCATTCACATCTCTAATGAACGAAACGATGATTCTTTCATCCGCCCTTGCAATTGAATCTCAGAACTCGCATCCAGTTGCCCTTGCAATCTCGCGCCACGCGTTAGGTAAAGGCGCCAAGTCTTACGACGTGAGCGAGTTTGCAGTTACTCCTGGATCAGGAGCTGCTGGTCGTGTAAATCTTGGATCGCATTCACCAGTTGTTTTGATCGGCTCACCCGCCGCAGTGGCACATAGCTGTACTGATTTTCATGCCGAATTAAAGTTAGCGATTGCGCATGGTCAGGCCTCCGGACTTACAGTCTCTGTTCTTGCATGGGATGGCGTTGCACTGGCAGTCTTTGCAGTGGGCGATGAGTTAAAAGTAGATGCGAGCTCAACAGTCGCCGCGCTGCGTGCAATGGGAATTACGCCGTGGTTAGTTACTGGAGATAGCGCAGAAGTCGCCGCATCCGTTGCAACAACGGTCGGAATTGATAGCGCACACGTTGTGGCTGCAGCTAGGCCTGAAACTAAGCTTGAAATAGTTGAGCGACTTAAATCAGAGGGTCACTGTGTATTGATGATTGGCGATGGCATCAATGATGCTGCAGCCCTTACCGCCGCTGACCTCTCTATGGCGATGGGCACCGGCACAGATACTGCGATTTCAAGTGCCGATATAACTCTCATGAACTCAGGTCTGGCTAGCGTCATTGGCGCACTCAAGTTAGCGAAGAAGACGTTAAGAATCATCCACCTGAACATGGGTTGGGCTTTGATCTATAACGTGATCGGCCTACCAATCGCCGCCCTCGGCATGCTGCGGCCAATTTATGCCGCAGCCGCAATGGCCCTGTCATCTCTCTTCGTGGTTACAAATTCGCTGCGCATAAAGTAACAACGCACATTCCCTGCCCGGGCAATAAAAAACGCGCTAATTGTTCGGCAAATGAGAAATCTCGCATGTGGTGTTGCGAAGAAATTTTAAAGAAACGCACATTCCCTGCCCGGGCAATAAAAAACGCGCTGATTGTTCGGCGTAGAGATTCTAAATTAAAGCGAATCTCGAGCGAACAATTGCGCGTTTTCTTACTGTCTTACTAGTAGCGGGGGCAGGATTTGAACCTACGACCTCTGGGTTATGAGCCCAGCGAGCTACCGAGCTGCTCCACCCCGCGTCGGTATTGGCAATCTTATGGGCTCAATAGATAAAGACCAAATCCATGAATGAATACCCATGAATTTGGCCTTTATCCGGCAATCTCTTGAGGAGATTTATTTAAATCTGCTGCAATTTATTTCTTTACTTGTGCAGCTATTGCCGCAGCGATAGCTGATTTCAATCGATCTTGTGCACGGCCATATGCAGCGAAGTCACCGTCTGCGAGAGCGGCCTGTCCATCGGCAAGTGCCTGCTTGGCACTTGCTAATGCACTCGCTAGAGAGTTATTAGTAGTTCCAGTAGTTGTAGTACCTCCCGATGCCGACGTCGTTCCGGAGTTTCCACCGAATACTTGATCGAGTGCACCCTTTAATGTGTCGTTATATCCAATTTGATCACCGAATGAAACGAGGACCTTCTGAAGCAATGGATAAGCAGCGCTATTGGCTGTAGCGCGAACATATACGGGTTGTACGTAAAGTAAACCTCCACCAACTGGAAGAGTAAGTAGATTTCCTAGAACTACATCAGAGCCACCTCTGCGAAGTAGCGAGAGAGAGTTTGCAACTTCAGGTTTAGCCTCAAAGTTAGATGCAACTTGTGAAGGACCTGCAATATTTGTGCTTCGCGGAAGTTGCAGAACCTTTATTTTGCCGTAGTTAGGACCTGCATCAGAGTTCACAACTGCAAAGGCCGATAAGTTTTCACGGCCACCTCGTGGAACAAATGGTGTAGTAAGTGCAAACTCTGGTTTCTTATCTCCTGGCATTTGAAGAGTTAAGTAATAAGGAGGTTGCGCTCCAGCGTTTGCTCCGAAAGTCGAAGGGTCGCGCGGTACGCGCCAGAAATCCTGGCCACCATAAAAAGCTGCAGCTGTTTGTACGTGGTAAGAAGAGAGGATTTCGCGTTGAACGCGGAACATATCTTCTGGGTAGCGAATGTGCGCCATAAGATCCTTTGAGATTTTAGACTTGGGCTTAACGGAGCCTGGGAAAGCCTTGCTCCACGTAGCTAAAACTGGGTCTTTTTCATCCCATTGATACAAAGTGACAGTGCCGTCATATGCATCAACGGTTGCTTTAACTGAGTTGCGAATGTAGTTAATGCTTTGATTTCCCTGTGCTGTGACAGCGCTTGAATTAGCAGTTAGCGCATCATTTGTAGCACTTGAGAGTGAAATCTGCTTTGAGTATGGATACCCAGCACTTGTTGTGTAGCCATCAATTAGCCAGAGAACTCTGCCATCAATTATCGCTGGATATGGATCTCCATCAAGAGTCAACCATGGTGCAACCTTTGCAACTCTCTCACGAGGATTACGCTCGAAGAGAATCTTTGAATCCTTATTGATCAGCGATGACAGTAAGAGTTTTTGCTCTTGGTACTTGAGAGCAAAAACAATCTTATTAACGAGTGACCCAACTGGAACCCCACCAGTGCCGGTGTAGGTATAGTTTTTTTGTCCATTAGCCGATGTGTCATCCGGATAATCAAACTCAACTGGTGAGTCGGTTTTTACGCCACCAATAATTGAATAATCAGGAACGTTTTCACCAAAATAGATTCGTGGCTGAAAATCGCCTAGACCCTTAGTTGGTGGCAGATCGCCAACTGCAAAAGAAGGCTTGCCGTCGGCATCACGAGCATTTGCATACGCTGCAACAAATCCGAATCCGTGAGTGTAGACAAGGTGATCATTGATCCAATTTCGAGATGGATTTCCAGCGATATTTAATTCACGAACGGCAACAACAACGTCACGCTTTGCCCCATCAATCGTATATCGATCAAAATCGAGAGATTCAGGGAAGGCGTAGTAAGGCTTAATCTGTTGAAGTTGGCGGAAAGTTGCAGAAAGGACATTTGGATCCATTAAACGAATATTTGCAATCGTTGCTGCATCATCTGCAAGCTGTCCGGCAGAGGCCGTAAGAGTTGCTTGATAGTCATCGACTTGAACACCATCTAAACCATAAGCGGTGCGTGTTGCATCGATATTGCGCTGAATATACGGGGCCTCTTTTGATGACTCACTTGGCTTGACCTGGAACTGCTGAATTGCACCAGGGTAGATTCCTGCGATCAAAACCGATGAGATAACAAGAAGTGCCGTGCCCGCGGCGGGAAGAACCCATGAGCGGCGCACAATATTTGCAAAAAATAGAAGCGCACAGACAACTGCAATTGCGGCCAAAATCGCTTTGGCAGGTAAGACGGCATTTACATCGGTGTATGTAAGTCCAGTTATTAACTTGCTCTCCTTTAATGCAAGGGCATAGCGATCAAACCAGTATGCAACTGCCTTCAATAGAACAACTCCACCAAGCAGTACAGAGAGTTGAACACGCGCTGCAACGGTAGTTCTATCTTCACGAACCTGTAAGCGAATTCCGCCATATAGGTAATGAACAACTGCAGATGCGATAATCGAAAGAACTAGAGTTGAGATTCCCCATGCAATAAGAGTCTGCCAAAAGGGCAGGCGGAATGCGAAGAAGGAGATATCCATATTAAATTGGGCATCTTTGATTCCGAAAGTTGTGGAGTTCTTAAATAGCAGCCATGTTGACCATAACATTGAGCCCGATGTTCCAGCGAAATAAAAGAGTACAACGCTCAACCCAATGACGACCCATCGCTTTATTGGCTCGATTTGAGCACGGTAGCGTTCAAGATTATCGGCCTCAATACTCATTGGTACGTACAGCGGGCGACGCTTATAAGCGATGATGATATTAAGAAGAATCATCGATGCTGTGATAAAGCCGGCTACAACGAAGAGCACAACTTTCGTCATTAAGACCGTTGACCAGACCGAAGTGAAGTTTACGGATTTAAACCAGAGCCAGTCGGCGTAGAAGCCGCTCATTGAAACAAGGGCAATGCCAATAGCAACCAGAACTGCGATTGTTATTGTCAGGGGACTGCGACGGCGATTGAAGTTGAACTGTGGGGCTGCATTAGTCATGGGATAACGCTAGCGCACCGCAAGGCGGCCCACTTCTCGAGTTTGTGAGCGGCTCCGCAAAAGCGCCGCACTCACGTGTGCTGGTAAAAACGTGAGGAGGCTGTGAAAAACCTGACTTAGCCCGCTACGGCTAAGGCCGAAATGGCATCGGAAAGCGTTGCCACGATTACCACTTTTAACCCTTTGGGCGGATTAGTGATCTCGCTTCGATTTCCGATGGGAGCTAAAAATATCTCCGCTCCGGCTTTATGAGCGGCCCTTATTTTTTCGTTTATCCCACCGATTGCTCCAACTGTGCCATCGATGGTGATCGTGCCAGTGCCGCTGATATGACGGCTCTGTAAAATATCGCGCGGAGTCAGAAGTTCGATGACACCTATCGCAAAGATCATTCCACCGCTTGGGCCACCGGTTCGTTTTACATCGAAGATCATATTTTTTTCAATGAGTTGATTGCGAGCGACGCCAAAATCTGGGTTTGCTTCCAGAAAAGAAAAAGCGGCCCCTATCGACTTATTTTGCGAACTTGTCATATCAGCAGCTGCCGCTTTTTTCTCAGATTCATTTGTCGCCCCGGGTGGATAAATCGCAGCTCGAGGATAGACAGCCTCATCACTTCGAAGCCATGAATAGATAATCTCAGGCCCAATAATCCAATTGTTGGGATTAGTCACTCGAACAGACATTAAATCCAGACGCCCGGTAGCTGGATAGGATTTTTGATTCTCAACGGTGATGATTTTGTCAAAAATATTCTGAGCACTTCCCGGCATAACTATGGCAAAGGGAAGTGGCGCTACAAGGGATAACGTAAAGAAAACACTTAAGAGGGCGATAACAAAACGTGGAAGCGGTGAGAATCGCACAGTAAGAAGATGGCTCTTAAGAAAACTCTGGGCCGGGCTTTGATTTAGCTGAATCAGCATCACTAGCCGCTGAGCTGGTTCCAGTTAATGGGCGATTGGGGCTTTCCATATCGCGAGCCTGTGATGTGCGGAGCGAATCCTGAAAGCGCTGAAATTGACCGACAGAGCGCTGTGTCTCTTGCTGAAACTTCTCCTGAAACTTAGAGATCCAGAGAACGTATCCGAGCCCACCGATTAAGCCCACAGCGGGAACGATCCACCAGATTAAGGCTGTAGCTGCGCTCGACATAAGGCGAGCCTACCGTGACTGCGCCGACCTTGCTGCCGTGAACTTCACCTCCCGAACATGTGAGTTCACGGTGATTCCATCCACTGGAATCTGCCTCCCAGGAATTTATTGGAATCATCGGGAAGAAATCCAATAGATATCTGGTTACAGGACTGAGAGGATTAATACATGACGCCATTTGGTTTTACGCCCGATAGCTCCGATGACGCTGAAAAAAATAGCGGCGACGGTTCGGTTGATTTTGCTGCCATGATGCAACAGATGCAGCAACAGATTCAAGAACAGTTTTCAAAGCTTGGAATGAGTGGCCCGGGTTTTGCGCCAACTTCAGAGGCGCTACCAAAAAGCGTAGTTCGCGATAATGCGAAAAAATTTGTCACTGCAAAGGGTTCGGCGCCAATCGGCGCGAATGATGTATCGAAAGTGAGCGAGGCTTTTTCGATTGCTGAGTTATGGCTCAATGAAGCGACATTTTTCCCTCAATCAAGCGTTGTTGCTAACTCGACACTTGCCCGAACCGATTGGGTCGATTCAACTCTTGCCGGATGGCAGAGCACGGTCGAACCACTTGCAATTGGATTAACAAGTGCAATTACCGAACTATTGAAAGACTCTGCAGGTGAAGGTGAAGAGAGTTCAACCGAAGATTCGATGCAGATCCCCGTTGGAATGATTGCCACACTACTGCGCTCATTCATAGGTTCACTGATGGCAACTCAACTCGGGCAGTCTATTGGCGGCTTAGCCGGCACCGTTACAGGCATTCACGATGTTGGCCTGCCACTTGTTGATCCCGTGTATCCCGCCCTCGTTCCTCAAAACATCGAAGAGTGGGCGCGCGATTTAGATATTCCAATTGATGAGGTAAGAATCTTTCATGCACTTCGCGAGAGCGCAGGGGCTCGATTATTTTCACATAACCCTTGGCTCGTTTCATATATTCGTAGTGCAGTCTCAGATTATGCGCGCGGGATTCATATTGATATCGATGCAATTCAGCGCCAAGCACAGGAACTACTTGAGTCATCTGCTTCAAACTCTGCAGAGTTTGATCCAACAAACACTGAGAGTTTTTCAATGGCACTTAACGAAGGAGTCTTCACTCCTGAAGAGACTCCAGCTCAACGCGCTGCACTAGTAAAACTTGAAACCGTTCTTGCACTTGTTGATGGATGGAGTGAATGCGTTGTAACTCTCGCCGCAGGTGATCGCTTGCCAAACATCTCTGCCCTTGAAGAGACTCTGCGCCGTCGTCGCGCAACATCTGCGCCAACGCAACAGCTCTTTTCAAATCTCTTTGGACTCCAAGTCTCTCCACGTCTTGCACGCGAGGCGGCGGCTTTTTGGAGAGCCGTTGGTGAGCTTCGTGATCTTCAATCTCGTGATCAAATTTGGAGTGGAATTTTGCCAACAGCCGAGGATCTCTTAACTCCTGAGAACTATTTATCTAGTATTGAAATACCAGATGATTTATCGTCGCTTTGATTTTCTCTCATAACCAATTTTAAGAACTCATAACCAATATTAAGAAAAGTTATCCGATCGCTCTTATCTCGGATGTAAAAATGGGTAACCCCCCAAAAAATTAAAAGCGAACTCCCCGGGCGCTCATTCTGTATCAGCCTTCCCCTTGCTGATAAAGAACGGTTATCCGAGGAGTTCGTGGTTGTAACGTAAATGGAAACGGCTCCAGAATCAACTGAATACCGCATTGACAAATGAGTTTTTTATCATGTAATGCGGATTTTTTACTCCCGGATTTCGCGCACATTATTTAAATCTCTCAACACATGGTTGAGCTTTCAGAAGAAATAAGGCGGCGGATATATCGTGCATCTGTGGACGGCAATAGTTTCTCCAAGGAGCTCACCCCTGATTTGGGTGGGGATTTAGATCGGGATGCCACTCTGCCTGGTATGACTGAGGGTGAGATCGTCGTTATCCGCTCAACTCGCCGGAGGAAAAACATCTCGGCCTACAGGGCCGGTGGGCGCATAGTCGTTTCAATCCCAGCCAGAATGAGTAAGGCCGATGAACGGGCGATGGTTCCAGAGATGGTGGCCAAGATCCGTGCCCAGGAGGCGGCCTCTACGATGAGTCAGAGCGAGCTTGCCACCAGAATCGATGAGCTCCTCGGCGAACTCGCCCCTGAGATCACCATCCGCCCCTCAGATGTGAGTTGGCGGGCGATGCGCGAGCGCTGGGGCTCTTGCACGAGCGTGGATCGCACCATTCGAATCTCAGATCGCCTCAAAGGCGCTCCTCACCACGCCCTAGATTTCGTCCTCTTCCATGAGGCGATTCATTTAGAGATTAGCGACCATGGCGAGGGCTTTAAGGCGATTCTGGCTAGATTTCCCCACTTCGATGTCGCCAACGCCTATTTGGATGGCTATGAGGCCGCTGAAACCGCGCTCGCTCTGCCTGAAGAGTTGAAAAAACTCCTCAATAAATAAGCGTGGATTGGCCTAAATCACCATTTCCAGGGGTATCGTCATGCTTAACAACGCCTGCCCCATACGGGGAGCATCCCTAGTGGGAGTGCAAGCGTGGAGTGGAGGAAGAGAATGGCAGAGACATACAAAGGAACTGCTTACTGCGTGAAGTGCAAAGAAAAGCATGACTTCGAAGGAACCATTAGCGTCAGCGACTCCGGTCGACGAACAGCTAAGGGTGTCTGTCCAGTCTGCGGCACCAAGATCAGCACTTTCCTTAAAAAAGCCTAGTAATTAAATTTCGCTCGCCTCGAAGGTTATTTTCTTAGCCGCGAGCGTCTAGCAGTAGTGAAAGGCCCTGACCTTTAGAGTCGAAGAACTCTGGGTTGGGGCTTTTCTCTTGCCCATTTGCCACCTATGGCTACCACTAGATAAATCTCGGTAGATGGCTACCACTATGTAACTCTCAGTAGTTAGTTTGCAATCTCTCCCACAGTTTTGCGTCACGTAGATTCACTGCAAATTCAACGCGCGCACTCTTAGCCTCATGACTACACACTGTGAAGAAATCGAAAGCTCAACCACCGACTCAACGAACCACTCAGCCTTTCATGGCTCTTATCCCCGACTCAAAAATGGCGTCTATATCAGTCGAGTAAGCGTTAGCGAAGAGACATCAATTCATATCGCTACGGCTACTCATGCAATCGAGATTTTCCATGGCGGCGCTCGCTCAATAATTGCGCAGCTCAATGGCTCGCAAACACCACAGGAGATCAGCCAGATTTTGTCGGCCCCAATAGAAGTAATCGATCAAGTGCTGACCCAACTCGTAGATGCAAACTTTATAGACACTGTTCGAAATAAAATTACACTTCATAACCGTTTCCAGTCAACGATTGCATCGCGCGCGGCACACACAAAAGATCAAACTTTAGATGCCGCTTTTAGTCAGTTGCAGAAAAGACTCGCACCTGAACTAAGTCAAGCAACATGGTTAAGTGGAGTTAAAGATGGTGGCGTTGAGATGTTGTCAACGCGACAAAACTATGGCGTTGAAATATTTGGAAGTTCCCGAACAGCGACACTTCTCTGTTCGATTCTCTTGGCAAGCGGAGTAACCAATACTCGTTTGGCTCTGACATCGACTCAACACCATCCAACTATCGGCGATAGCGATTTAGGTACCGGAGCGTTACGTATCAGCGATATCGGATTGAACTTTCGTGGCCGCCTTGAAGAGCTCTCACGTGAATGGTCACTATTCCCAGTTGCATCCCACGTCGGATCTATCAATAAACCCACTCCAGAATCACTCCCAGAGCGCATGCTGCGCATAGTTGTTGGTAGTTATGATCCCGAACTCATTGAGCACTTCACGCGCGATGGGCTTGACCACTTAGTCGTTGGAAAAATCGCCGGCGGCGTTGCACTCTGTGGTCCATTGGTTCAACCCGGAATTACTCCTTGTCTGCAATGTCTCTCACGCGCAACAGACGATAGGTTCGGAAGATTTCATAGTCAGTTAACGGCGTCCCATGGAACGAGTGAGGAGCTTCCTATTGCAATCGCTCATCAGCTTGCGGCAATCACCGCTCATGCAGCGCTGCGCTTCATCGATACCGGCGAGTGTGCACTCAAAGGAGCGCAGATTCAATTGAACTATCTCGAACCATTCACACCAACCCTGACCCACTTTTCGCGCCATCCACAATGTAGGTGTACGTGGAGTGGTTCTTCAGCCGGTGGAGCCGAACAGGAAGAGGAGAGATTAAATTTTAAGGAGAGCACTGAGTAGGCATCTTCCGTAGATATACACAAGAGTCTCTGACTTCGACGGAGCTTTCAGAGAGAAATAGAAGACTGGCGCACGCATCACACCCACACTATTGGAGGAGCAATGAAGGCATTACTAACAAAGCTTGTAAAGGCAGAGATCTCGCTGCGCGATGGATTAACTAGAACACACAAAAACTTTTATGCCCGTCTGCGCGATGAACGCGGAGATGTTCCCGGATGGGTACTTGTTGTATTGATGACAACGGGTTTAGTCACAGCGATTTGGACGATCGCGGCACCCCGCCTAACAACGATTCTTAAGAACTCACTCGATGCCATGAATGGAATTCGCTAAGGCGATAGCGATGCACAATATTGCAACTGCCTCGAATCTCCTCCGCCGAAATAGATCAGCAACGGTGCTAACTTTCGAAGAGGCAAGCATGAAGCGACAGATCTCATCGCTAAAACGCGATGACGGGAATGTTGAAAGTGCGATGGTATTGATCCCTCTCTTAATTCTTTTTATGATCGGAATCGAACTCATAGCCGCGACAAACTTGCGCAATGGTGATGCTGCCATTGCGCAGGGCGAGGCTTCACGACGGGCGATAAGCGGAGAGATATTTTCGAGGGATGAGGTAATCGAGCTCTACTCTCCAGATAAATTCGCCCATATTCGAGTTCTCATTACTCATCGCAGAACAACGGTGCCTCAGCTAATTCCGGGATTGATCGCCCTCATGAGTGGTTCGCCATCGACAGATGTGAAGGGTGCAGCGATTATGGAGCCGGTTAGTTGATGCACCACATTGTGCGCAGATGGGTGAAGGAAGATAAAGGAAGTGCAATCGTTGAATTTGTAGCACTAGCGATTCCACTCTTTATTCCAATCTTCATCTACCTCAATAATTTTGCATCTGTTAGCGGCAATGAAGCGATCGTCAGGGTGTTGGCCCGTGAAGGTCTACGCGCATATGTTGCAAGCGATAGCGATCACGCTGGTCGAGAAGTATCTGCACAGGCGCTTACCGTAATTGCGCAACAGCTAGGCCTCACGGCGAGAGAGATTCAAACACTCACTGCGAAATATGAGTGCACAAATAATCCCTGCTTGTCGTCAAATGGCCGAATTCGATTAACAATTTCATACATCGATGAACAGTCACACCGAACTATTGCGGCATCGGCCCAGGAGCACGTAAGCCCATGGATGTAGATAGTGGGATAAAGCCTTTGCCTCGATGTAAACGTTCCATAAAGGTTTTAGGTTTTAGGAAAGCATTGCCCCTCAGGAAAGTATTGAGTGACGAGAACGGTTCACTTAGTGTTGTCATTATCGGTCTATTTTTTATTACCGTTGCCTCCCTCATGGTAATGAGCGATGTTGCAACAGTGCTCGTAGCTAAACGCTCACTTGCGCAGGCGACAGAAGCCGCTGCCCAACGTGGGGTACATACCCTGGATAAAGCTTCGTATTACACGGGAAAAGGCAACATGCTTACAGCGCCGATTGCTCTCATTACCCATCGCGAACACTCTCCAATTCCAATTGACTGTAATCGAGCCGTTATTGATGTCTTGCTCGAACTTCATAACTGGAGCAATGATGATGGATCGATGAAGCGGCACGAGCTCCAGGGGATTGTCTTAACTGATTTTAACTGCGATGGAACAACACTTGAGATATCAACTTATGCCGAAGTTAAATTTCCATTTACAGTGCCTTTTTCCACAATGGAATCAGCGAATCTTATTTCCACGGTTGGGACTACAAATCAAGTCCAAGAAGGCTTCTATCTCTTTGGAGTTCGCCTGCATTGATCCAACAGGCGATCGCACCCATTCAATTATTAGATGTAACGACATAACTATCCACGTGCATCGCTAGGGCTTACCTACATAGCTCCTAGCTTTTGTATGCGTTAACGGCAATCAGTACTGGGCTATCCTTCATGCATGGCCGCCCGAGAATATGGATTAGAGATCGAAGCGATCGATGCGACCCTTGTCTCTATTGAAAAAGTCTTAGACCTTCCAAAGCTGCGCGCCCAAGCTCTAGTTCTGGAGGAAGAGGCCGGCGTTCCTAATCTTTGGGATGAGCCAGAGAATGCCCAGAAAGTTACGAGCCGTTTATCGCGCGTGCAAGCCGAGATCAACAAACTTACGGGACTTCGCAGGCGCGTAGAAGATCTACCGATTCTCTTTGAGCTTGCAGAGAGCGAGCCTGATGGAAGCGCAGTTGCCGATGCCGAGCGCGAGTTAGATGCTGTTAAGAAATCAATCGGAGAGCTAGAAGTTCAGACGCTTCTCAATGGCGAGTATGACGATCGCGATGCACTGATCACGATTCGTTCAGAGGCCGGCGGTGTTGAGGCAGCTGATTGGGCAGAAATGATTATGCGCATGTATCTGCGCTACTGCGAGCGCCACAATTTTCCAGTCGATGTTTTGGAGACCTCATATGCAGAAGAGGCCGGGATTAAGTCAACGACATTTCGCGTGACTGCGCCCTATGCATATGGAACTCTGTCGGTCGAACAGGGAACACATCGCTTGGTTCGCATCTCACCCTTTGATAGCCAGAGCCGTCGTCATACATCTTTTGCCGGTGTTGAAGTCGTTCCCGTTGTAGAGCAGAGTGATCATGTTGAGATCGATGAAAAAGAAGTCCGAACAGATGTGTATCGCTCATCAGGTCCTGGCGGTCAGGGTGTTAACACAACTGACTCGGCCGTTCGCCTAACGCATATTCCAACAGGCATTGTTGTCTCATGTCAGAACGAACGTTCACAGATTCAAAACAAGGCAACGGCGATGGCCGTGTTGCAGTCAAAATTGTTAGAGCGCCGTCGTCAAGAAGAGTTGGCAAAGATGAACGCGCTCAAAGGCGATAACTCGGGATCATGGGGTAATCAGATGCGCTCCTATGTTCTTGCCCCTTATCAAATGGTGAAAGATTTACGTACTAATTATGAAACCGGAAACACTTCGGCGGTTTTAAATGGTGAGATCGACGAGTTCATCGAGGCCGGTATTCGTTGGCGCCGCTCCAGCTAATTCCAGCAGGCAGAATTCGTCGCTCATATTGGATTATGGGGACGACATCAGATAAATCACAGATTTTCTAGGCTCAGTTGCGCGTTTAATGTGCGGATTTCCGCGATACATACATAAACTAGGCCCAGAGCGCTCACGGCGAAGTAGAACGTGGGCCTGAAATATTTCGGGAGATTTAGATGATTCGCTTTGAGAATGTCACCAAGATCTACCCGGGGCAAGATCGAGCGGCGCTGGATGCTGTAAGCCTTGAAATCGTTAAGGGTGAGTTTGTCTTCCTCGTCGGATTATCTGGATCAGGTAAGTCAACATTTCTCCGTTTGATTCTTCGCGAGGATCGTCCAACATCAGGTGTTATTCATGTGGCTGGAAAAGATCTTGGAACGCTAGCCAATCACAAAGTTCCAGAGCTTCGTCGTCAGGTGGGAACGGTCTTTCAAGATTTCCGTTTGCTTCCGAATAAGACCATTACTGAAAACGTAGCTTTCACTCTGCATGTATTGGGATATTCGCAGAAGGAGATTAACCGCGAAGTTCCAGAGGTGCTCGAACTAGTTGGTCTTGAAGATAAAGGCGATCGTTTGCCGTCAGAGATTTCTGGCGGAGAACAACAGCGCGTTGCAATCGCGCGCGCATATGTGAGTCGTCCGCCGATTTTGATCGCCGATGAACCGACTGGAAACCTTGACCCAGCAACGAGTGTTGGAATTATGAAGCTGCTCGATCGAATTAATCGCGAGGGCACTACTGTTTTGATGGCAACGCATGATTCGGGGATTGTGGATCAGATGCGCAAGCGCGTTATCGAATTAGATCTAGGCCATGTAATCCGCGATCAAGTTCGCGGCGTCTACGGATACACGGGATAAGGGAATCACTGGTGAATTCGATGACCATGCATAGTGAACAGCTTTCGGTATATGACTTGGGTGAGGGGTAGAGCATGCGCGCACGGTTTCTCTTAAGTGAAGTTGGTATTGGTCTACGTCGAAATATGACGATGACCTTTGCCGTAATCGTTACCACTGCCATCTCCCTCTCGCTGCTAGGCGTAGGCTTACTAGCCAATGCCCAGGTTGGAGCGATGAAGGATTATTGGTACGAAAAGATTGAGGTCTCCGTATTCTTGTGTGGTTCACTCTCGGAATCACCATCATGTTCTGGTGGAGTTGTTACATCGGGACAACGCCTTGCAATACAGCAAGACATTCAAAATATGCCTGCCGTTGATAGCGTTTTTTATGAGTCACAGGCACAGGCATTCGCGCGTTTCCAAGAGAGATTCAAGGACTCGGCAATCGCAGCAAATGTGACTGCCGATCAACTCCCAGAGTCATTTCGTGTGAAGCTAAAGGATCCAACTCAATTTGCAGTAATCGTAAGCGCTTTCTCTGGTCGCCCAGGTGTAGATGTCGTTCAAGATCAACGGAGTATTTTAGAGAAGTTCTTTAAGCTGTTAGAAGTTCTGCGAAACGGCGCTCTCTTAGTTGGTTTGGCATCAGTACTCACGGCAGCGCTCTTAATAAGTAACACACTTCGAATCGCAGCCTTTAACCGTCGCCGTGAAACCGGTGTGATGAAACTTGTCGGTGCATCATCATGGTCGATTCAACTTCCATTTCTCCTTGAGGGCGTTATCTCGGCAATTATCGGCTGGGGATTGGCGACGGGATTATTGGCTTCGCTTAAAAGCGTCGTCGACTCCAAAGTTGCACCTCTTCTGACGTTCACGAAGTTCTTTGGCTGGAATGAAGTCTGGGTAGCATCAGGCTATCTACTGGCTACGGGTTTATTTGTATCGACCGTCGCATCAGTTATTACGCTGCGCCGCTACCTAAAGGTCTAATCTCCGCGTCTTCCGTTACTGATCTACGATTTACCTACAAAGTCACCGCAGCACCTGTATTTTCGCTTCGATGATTACACCGCTACGGTATTAATAGGTCTAATCGCCGCGTTCTTAATGAGAGAATAAGCACCATAGTTATAGAGCGAGACAACTCGTTTTACAGTTAGGGCGGTGATGGGCAGATGGTCAAAGAGGTAGGGCGCAAGCTCATTGCCCAAAACAAAAAGGCGCGCCACGATTATTCAATCGATGATGTTTTTGAATGCGGATTAGTGCTCATGGGAACAGAGGTTAAATCTCTGAGACTTGGGCGAGCATCGCTCATCGATGGTTTTGCAATGGTCAACGACGGAGAGTTATGGCTCAGTGGAGTCCATATTCCTGAGTACACCGAGGGTACGTGGACGAATCACACTCCGCGGCGCGATCGCAAACTACTTGTACATAAGGCCGAACTCACAAAGTTGATCGCAAAGTTAAAAGATTCTGGAACGACATTGGTTCCGCTCTCCCTTTATTTTAAAGATGGAAAAGCTAAGGTCGAAATCGCCGTTGCCCATGGAAAGAAGGCCCACGATAAACGTGAGGCGATTAAGGCCCGCGAGGCAGATCGAGAAGTTGCACGAGTAGTTTCACGGGGCAGTTCAGGAAAGAGCGGCAAGGCCTCTAAGCGCTACGAGGATTGATTCACAGTTTTTCAAGAGAAGTAGTCCGTGGCTGGCGCCTTCGATTTTTCGCCAGGCAGTATTTCGAAATCCATGAAACTCGATGTATCCGCCAATATTTAGATTGCCAGTAATTGAGACAAAGATAGGATTTCTCCATACTCCTGGCTGCAAATCTGGCTCCAACTCAATTCCGAACCTGCGCCGCTTATTAACTCTGTGTAGCTAAGCGTGAGATCTGTAGATTATGAAACTCCGCGTTGTTGACCTACAATTTATCTACCGCCGCTTCGATACCTCAATTTTTGAGGCGATGTTGCGACGGCAAGCAGTGTTGACAATTAAATAGGGGATAAGAAATACGTTTCTTTTTCTCCAAGTTCTATGTGTGAAAGCACAATAAATCTTGGGGGTGAACGGTCTCGACTTTGGATGTTGAGGCAGGGGAAGCGGGCCGAGGAAGCCGGAATGATCTCGTAAACCAATAATCCGTGCAAAAAATAACTGCTGACACAAATCAGCAAGCTTTCGAACTCGCTGCATAAGCAAGTATCGAAGCCGTTAGCCCAGATGCCGCTCTCGATCTGGAATCTAGCGTCGACAGAGAGCTCTTCATCTCGTTGGTGTTGCGAACAACGGGGGAGAACAGTTTCGCAAATGAGTTCGTCGAAGAGTCGTGTGGAGAAACTTCGGGACTGAGAAAGCGTTAATCACACTACGCCCGTAGAAGCCCTGTTTTTATACCGAAGGACCCGGGTTCGATTCCCGGCACCTCCACAAAAACGAGCGACCGAACCCATGTCTACTTGGATTCGGCCGCACTTCTTAATCGCTTTACTTCCAGAGCTTGTTATTT
>CAXNOC010000023.1:0-18073 GCA_964203745.1 Candidatus Planktophila sp. | reverse complement strand
GATTTCCCAGTTAAGGACTTAGTGCGAGATACTTCTCCTCTTGCATTCCCCATCCAAATCTTTAAGAGGAGTCTTCACATGGCAGCCATGAAACCCCGCACAGGCGATGGTCCAATGGAGGTCACCAAGGAGGCTCGATCTTTGGTCATGCGAATCCCTCTCGAGGGCGGCGGACGCCTAGTAGTTGAGCTCAATCCAGAGGAAGCAAATAATCTCAGCGCCGCTCTTCATGCCGCGGTTGCACTCGTTAAGAAGTAAAGGCACCTCAGGCGATAGCCTTTAACGCATGTCTTCCACTCTTGCCAGCGCACCGGTAAAACTCGCAGCAGCCACTTCTGCCGATGTTATCGCTTTAGCCTTTGCTAGTAACGGCAGCGGAAGTTTTACTTTCCAAGGTCCAGGAACAATCATCAACGATATTCAGAGCTGCTTTGATATTGATTTAGTTGATGAACTCTCATTCTTTTCACCAAGTGGAAAAGCCGGTGAAATATTTGAGATCCCAGTTAGTGCAGAAAACTGCGCGACAGAGCGTATCTACCTAACTGCGATTGGAGATGGATCCACTCCATCTTTTCGTATTGCAGCAACGGCCATTGCCCGAAAGGTTCGGGGCAAGAAGTTGACCGTGTATTCGGCATGTGCAGTTAAGGATCTTGATATAGCCGCGCACGCGACTTCACTTACAATGGGTGCCTATCTTTGGAGCTTAAAAAGCGGAAAGCCCGCCGATACTCCAAACTTTCTTGTAGCAAGCGATGATAAGGAGATTGTTAATGGTGCTTCTATTCTTGCGAAAGCGATTACGCGCGCTCGCGATTTGGTCCATACGCCTTCTAATATTAAGACTCCTGAATGGATGGCTACGCAAGCGCAAGCCTTCGCACAAACAAATGGATTAAAGGTAAACGTCCTTAAGGGAAAAGATCTAAAAGAGTTTGGAGGATTGCGCGCGGTGGGTAACTCTTCACCAAAGCCAGGTCCTCGCTTTATCGAAGTTTCGTATGCTCCCAAGAATAAAAAAAGTTCCCATGGGGCGTTGCCGCACGTTGTTTTAGTCGGCAAGGGCATCACATTTGATACGGGCGGCATCGTCCTCAAGCGACCATACGATTTGATGATTCCGATGAAATCGGACATGGCAGGAGCCGCTGCAATTCTTGCAACCCTCACAGCCCTTGAAGAGCTACAACCAAATGTAAGAGTTACCGCACTAATGATGTGTGCAGAAAATGCCATCTCTGGCACTGCCCAGCGCCCGAGTGATGTCATTAAACAATATGGCGGAACAACCGTAGAAGTCATTGATACCGATGCCGAAGGCCGTTTAGTCCTAGCCGATGGTTTAGCTTATGCCGATATTAATTTGGATCCGGATTATTTAATTGATATCGCAACTTTGACTGGAGCGGCCACAGTAGGACTTGGCCGACAATTTGCAGCGATGTATACACGTGATGACAAGTTAGCCGCCGAATTTGAAAAGGCGGGTGCTGATTCGGGTGATCGTGTTTGGCGAATGCCTCTGATCGATGATTACCAAGGCGCGCTACGCAGTGATGTTGCAGATTTTAATCACGTCTCCCACGGGGAGGATTTTTCGGCTAAGTCAGTAGTTGCTGCACTATTCCTCGAACATTTCGCGGGCAACCGTCGTTGGCTGCATTTAGATATTGCAGGAACTGGGCGAAGCGATGTTGATGCTGGAGAAAACCCAAAGGGTGGTACCGGCTTTGGAGTTCGCTTATTAACGCAGTGGATAGTCTCACTTAAATGAAGACCGATCCACATTCATATGCCGAAAACTTTATTCCCGAAGATCACTTTAAATCACAGGCACGTGCGCGCGGAGTAGAGCTCGGCGCAGTCGATGTAACCCCAGGCGTTGGTGCCTACCTTCGACACTTAGCCTTCACATTATCTGCCCAATCTGTCGTTGAGGTCGGAACAGGCTCAGGGGTCGGCAGCCTTTGGCTTCTCGATGGAATGCTCGCATCTGGAACATTGACCTCCATTGACGATGAGATGGAACATACTCGTATCGCAAAGATGGCCTTTAGCGATGCCGACATTGCCCAAACTCGATACCGCCTCATTACCAACTCTGTTTTAGATGTGATCTCAAAACTAACCGATCGTGCATATGACCTTGTTGTATTGCGCCATAATCCAGAGGATTTGGCATTTGTTATTGGTGAGTCCCATCGCATATTGCGAAGTGGTGGAACGCTAGTTATTGATAATTTTTTCGGTGGCTCTAAAGTCTGCGACCCCACTCAACGCGACCCCAAGACCGTATCTCTTCGAGATGCTGGGAAAATAGTGAAGAATGACACAGAGAATTGGGTGAGTACTGTGATTCCAGCCGGTGATGGATTGTTAGTTGCTACCAAGTTGTAGCAGAATAAAACCATGATCTTTCCTCGAAAGAAAAATACAGAGTTCGCTCCCGCATGGTGGGAGAGCTCCCATTCACGACGTCATTCACGCGGGAATATTGCTCTTGTAGCGCTCCTTGCTGGCAGCGTAGGCGGCTTACTAGGTGCAAATGCAACCGATGGAAATATATTTAGACAGGCAAATTTAGTCTCATCTTCAAGTGTTATAGAGCGAGCTCCAGACTCTGTGGCCGGTATCGCAGCACGAGTTCTTCCCTCGGTAGTTTCAATTTCTACGCGAACCAGTGATGGAGGCGGAACGGGCTCTGGATTTGTAATCGATAGCAGTGGATATATTTTGACGAATAACCATGTCATTGCATCGTTTGCTCAATCTGGAGGCTCATTACGTGTTGCTCTTAACAATGGTGATGTTTATGAAGCAACAATCGTTGGTCGAGATGCCTCCTATGACTTAGCGGTTTTAAAAATATCCGCTAGAAATTTAAAGGCACTTCAATTTGGGGACAGCGATAAAATTGCCGTTGGAGATCCAGTCATTGCTATTGGTTCACCATTGGGATTATCTGGAACTGTGACTCTTGGAATCATCAGTGCTAAGAACCGCCCAGTGACTGCAGGCGGATCTTCTGCTGAAAACTCATTTATTAATGCGCTCCAAACCGATGCTGCAATTAATCCTGGTAACTCAGGAGGGCCACTCGTTGACTCCACTGGCGCAGTCATTGGTGTTAACTCGGCAATTGCCTCACTTGGCTCGACGGCACAAACAGGTTCAATTGGTTTAGGTTTTGCAATTCCAATTAATCAAGCGCGCAAGACTGCAGATCAATTAATTAAGAGCGGAAAAGCAACGTATCCAATCTTAGGTATTTCTTTAGATATGAACTTCACGGGCCTTGGCGCGCTAGTGGCAAAATCTAGTACTGGGGTTATGGCTGGAGGGCCAGCGCAAATCGCGGGAGTAAAGCCAGGTGACATCGTTATTAAATTTGAAGATAGGGAGATCAATGCCGCCGAAGAGCTCATCGTTGCCGTTCGGGCAAAGAACGTAGGAGACACTGTGAGATTTACCTATGTGCGAGGTGGCAAAGAAATCTCTGCCACAGCTACATTAATCGCCGCAAAAGACTAACTATGCATATGCCGATAGGCTGAGCACATGTTTTTTGATATCGGCGCCGGAGAGCTTCTTGGCCTTGCTGTACTGGCAATGATTCTCGTTGGTCCAGAGCGACTTCCAAAAGTCGCAGTTGAAGCGGCAAAGATGTTGAAAAAACTTCGCAACTTATCGCAATTAGCAACGGCAGAGTTGAAAGAGAATCTTGGACCGGGTTTTGAAAATCTTCAACCCGCCGATCTGCACCCGAAGACATTTGTTAAGAAGCAGATAGCTGATCTTATGGAGGAAAAACCCGTGACTAAGACGACGCGTCCGAAGGCCCAGATTGATCCAGATCTCATATGAGCCTGATTGATCAAATCGCAGATGCGCTTACGGCAGTGCAGGATCCCGAGCTACATCGATCAATTACAGATCTCGGAATGGTCGAGGATCTCAATGAAGAAAACGGAGATGTCACAGTCTCGATTCTTTTGACTATTTCGGGATGCCCAATGCAGGATCGATTGCGTAGCGATATCTCTACTGCAATTTCGGCAGTTGCTGGAGTTAAGAGCGTGAGTTTAAGTTTTGGTGTGATGTCTCAAGCTCAACGCGATAATGTGAAGAAGATTATGCGCAATGGTCGAGAAAAATTTATTCCATTCGCACAGCCCGATTCGCTCACACGCGTTATAGGAATCGCCTCCGGCAAAGGGGGAGTTGGAAAATCTTCGGTGACAGTGAATCTGGCAGTTGCCGCTGCTAAAAAAGGGTTGCGTGTAGGAATTCTCGATGCCGATGTTTATGGCCACTCAATTCCACGTTTAATGGGGTTGATGGGCCAGCGCCCAACGGCTATCGATCAAATGTTTATTCCACTTGAATCCTTTGGTGTTAAAACGGTTTCAATGGAGATGTTTAAACCCGAGCGCAGCGATGCCGTGGCATACCGTGGGCCGCTATTGCACCGCGTCTTGGAGCAACTCTTATCCGATGCTTATTGGGGCGACTTGGATCTTTTACTCATTGATCTTCCACCTGGAACTGGCGATCTTGCGATCTCACTTGGCCAATTGATTCCGACTTCAGAGATTCTCGTTGTGACGACACCTCAAGTGGCTGCAGCTGAAGTTGCCGAGCGCGCAGGCCGTATTGCGCATCAGATTCATCAACAAGTAGTCGGAGTTGTTGAGAATATGTCCGAATACACCGATCCAACAACTGGCGCCCATATTTCACTATTTGGAAACGGTGGCGGAGAAGAGACAGCAAAGCGCTTGTCGCAATTAGTTGGAAGCGATGTTCCGTTATTGGGCAAAATTCCCTTTAGCGTTGATCTTCGCTTGGGTGGCGATGCCGGTGTTCCAGTTGTAATTTCAGATCCTGAATCAGCAAGTGCCTTAGCCCTATATGAGATAACAGAAAAACTTATTAAGCGAAGCAAGTCTTTACTCGGAGTTCGCTTGGGACTCGTACAGTAACTCGGTATTAGGAAGAGTAAAGGGTACCTTTCTCTTATGAGTGCTGGTCAAGAGTCACAGAGCGGGCAACACATTCGGGATAGGCATACAGCTATTCCCGCAAGACCAGATCTGCTGAGATTAAGCCTTGGAATACTCGGCATTGGAACTTCCGGGCCACTGATTGCATTGAGCACAATGCCAATTCCGACCTTAATCTTTTGGAGAAATCTAGGCGGTTCACTGTTAACACTTCCCTTTGCTCTGCGTCATCGCGCGGATCGCAATGGCGTTAAATGGTCTGTGATTGCAGGAATACTTCTAGCAACACATTTCATCGGCTTCTTTCTAGCGATGCGTTGGACGAGCGTTGCCGCTGGTACCGCACTCGTTGCACTTCAGCCGATCTTTGCCGCCATCTTTGTAAAAATGACTGGTGGGCATATTCCATCTAAAGCATGGTTTGGAATGTTCGTAAGTTTTTCCGGAGTATTGCTGATTTCGGGTGTAGATCTTCATATCTCAGTGCGTTCATTTCTAGGTGACGTTGCAGCGCTAATCTCGGCAGCTCTCGCTGCTCTCTACATGATGGCAGGATCACGAGCCCAGCGCACTGTAGAAACGACAACGTATACGGCCATCTGTTACTTTATCTGCGCGATGACCGCGCTGCCGATCGCAGTTTTATCTGGCTGCTCACTTTATAATTTCACCGCACGAGAGTGGTGGATTGTTGTCGGATTAATTTTGGGTGCTCAAATTCTTGGACATACAATGTTCAATTCAACATTAAAGCGCGTCTCACCGGCAGTAGTCTCACTCATCATCTTTTTTGAAGTTCCAGTGAGTTCAGTTTTAGCAGTGTGGTGGCTAGGGCAAAAACCTCCTCTAGGAATCTTGCCGGGCATCGCACTGATATTAACAGGATGTGTTTTAGTAGTTACTCGAACACGAAGTGCACAAGTTGAGATTACGCCGTGATTGATCTACACACCCACACTAATAATAGTGATGGCACCGATAGCCCCCGTGAACTTGTAAATAAGGCTATTTCACTCGGGATGAGTGTTCTTGGAATCACCGATCACGATACAACTCGGGGTTGGCAAGAGGCAGTGCAAACAGTGCGCGGAGATATTACTTTGGCACTAGGCAGCGAGATCTCATGCCTGACCGATGATGGAATTAGCGTGCATATGTTGGGGCTGTTATTTGATGGCGAGAACAAAGAGATGCAAACCATGCTCGAAGAAACTCGGGATGGGCGTTTACCCCGAATGCGAAAAATGATTGAAAAGATGCGCGCTGCGGGAATAGAGATTTCGATGGAGGATGTCGAGGCTGCGCGTCCAACTGGAGCAACGTTAGGCCGGCCACATTTAGCCGATGCATTGGTCAATAAAGGCATTATCAAATCTCGCGATGAGGCATTTCAGGGAATGCTCAATAATGATTCGGTTTTCTACGTCTCGCACGCAGCTCCAACTCCCGCGGAGGCAGTACGCATGATTGCAAAAGCTGGAGGAGTTTCAGTTATTGCTCACCCATTTGCATCCTTGAGAGGGCAGATTCTTCAAGCTGGAGACTTTGCCGATTTAGTAGCTGCCGGTCTGCATGGCATTGAGGTAGATCACCGAGATCAAAACCCTGATGAGCGTGCAATGCTGCGAAATATCGCCAATGAATTAGGTTTAGTAATAACTGGGGCCAGTGACTACCACGGTAACGGTAAACTAAATTCACTAGGTGAGTACGGGACAGCTCCTGCACAATGGGAAAAGTTAGAGTCACTCGCCGATCAACGAAGGGTGGTTAGGGCATGAAAGTAGTTCAGATTAGCGCCCTCACCTTTGCAATCCAATCCTTCGTAACTCTCTTTGTGATCATGGATCCGCCAGGTGCAACACCAATATTTTTAGCGCTCGTTGCCCATAAATCTCCCAAAGAGCGCCGTATTTTGGCGCTTAAAGCTGCGGCAGTTTCATTCTCTGTTATTACTCTCTTTGCATTATTTGGTCGCTTTATTCTCAGCTACCTCAACATCTCAATGGCCGCCCTACAAGCCGCCGGAGCATTACTTCTCTTACTTATCTCACTCGATTTATTAACTGGTGGAACTGGCGGGGGTAAGAGCGAGAGCTCTGATGGCAATATTGCTCTGGTTCCACTTGGCACACCACTTCTCGCCGGTCCTGGTGCCATTGTCGCAACGATGATCTTTGTCCAGAACGCCAACACCACACCTATGTACGTGGGTTTGATTGCCGCAGTTGTCGGCGTGCATATAGCAATTGCCGCTGTATTAATGGCCTCAACAACAATTTTAAAGGTTATCAAAGAGGCTGGAGTTACATTGGTGGCTCGCATTGCCGGCTTACTACTTGCCGCCATTGCCGTTCAAATGCTTGTTGATGCGATACGAGTTTTTGTAGCTGCTTAACTCTCTTTAAACTTCTTAGTCCTTGTTCGAGTGCGCTCTATTTTTTCCTTTGGCGGCGCAGCTTTACGAGGGGCAACATCTCTACGTGGAGTTGAAGCGCCTTTGCTTTCTACTCGTACAACAGGCTTAGCTTTAACCATACGTCCAGTTGATCCCGTCGGAATATTAAGGACTTCAAAGAGATGTGGTGAAGAGGAGTAAGTCTCTTCGGGTTCAGCTAAACCAAGTTCAAGAACTAGATTAATCATCTTCCAACGTGCGAGCTCATCCCAGTCAACAAAGGTAACGGCAATTCCATCAGCGCCGGCACGTGCTGTACGGCCAATGCGGTGAACATATGTCTTCTCATCCTCTGGGCATTGATAGTTGATAACGTGCGTAATTCCTTCAATATCGATTCCTCGGGCGGCAACATCGGTTGCGACTAACACATCTGATTTACCTGCTTTGAAATCACCCAAAGCTTTTTCGCGTGCTCCTTGACCTAAATCGCCGTGAATAGTGTCGGCTCTAAATCCGCGCTCTAAGAGATCATCGGCAGTCTTTTGGCAGGTGCGCTTTGTGCGACAGAAAACAATTGTCGGTCCTCGTCCATCGGCCTGCAAAATACGGGCGAGCATTTCGATTTTATCCATTGCATGGGCGCGAAGAACGTGCTGTTCAATGCGACTGACAACAGCGCCTTCATCTTCACTGTCCTGCGTTCTGATATGAATTGGTTGATTCATAAAACGCCTAGCCAAAGCGATTATGTCGCCAGGCATCGTTGCCGAGAAAAGCATCGTCTGTGTTCGCTTAGGCGTGTTTGCCAAGATCTTTTCAACATCGGGCAGAAAGCCAAGATCGAGCATCTCATCGGCCTCATCAAGGACAAGACGGGAGACTTCCTTTAACTTCAACTGACCCTGTCGAGAAAGATCCAAGAGTCGTCCTGGTGTTCCAACAACTATTTCTACGCCCGCTTGAAGTGCTTCAATCTGAGGCTCAAAGGCACGACCACCATAAACGGCAAGGGTTCGAATTCCTCGATTACTTGCCAACTCTTCAATATCTCGCGTTACTTGGGTACATAACTCTCGTGTTGGTACAACGATTAAAACTTGCGGCATTCCCTTAGTTGCAAAATCTGCCCATTCAGGATCCTGTGGAGCGATGACTCGCTCAATCACGGGGATTCCAAAAGCTAGAGTCTTTCCAGTACCTGTTTTTGCTTGACCTATAACATCGCCATCGCCAAGAGCGATAGGCAGAACCATCTCTTGAATTGCGAAAGGTGCAATAAAGCCATGTGCATGCAGAGCCTCAATAGTTTCTGGACGAAGAGGAAGTTCGGCGAAGGTAAGTGACACTAAGCTGCGCCGAAACCGACACGACGTGATGCGGATTCGCCGACTTCGACGAAACCAATCTTGTCTGCCGGGACGATAATTTCATGGCCGCGCACATCGCTTAGGGTCAGTGGCTTACCCGTAGTGAGCGCCTCTGTAACCGCGCTCTTAATATCAGTTGTGCTCATTGCGCTCTCAAAAACGATGTCGCTGGCAACGCGAGTAACAGCGATGCGGACCTCAGATTTTACGGCGACTTCATTCTTCTTAACACTCATAGGGTTAATCCTATCGGCCTTTAATTGCGTGGAAAACCAGAAATACCTCTCCACATTAGGTTGTTAACGAGCTCAACTGCTTGTTCGCGCGTCAGCGTGCTATCTCGATCCAACCAGTGACGTGCCGTGACTTGGGCATATCCAATCATTCCAACACCAAGGAGCATCGCCGCCTCTTTTGGAAGTCCCGTATCGATTGAGATAACGGCACTGGCTGCAGCTGCGCAGTCATATGTCATGCGATTGAGACGTTCTCGAACAGACGGCTCGACACTCATGTCACTTTCAAAGAGCAATCTAAAGGCTTCGCCCTCTTGTTCGATGAATGCAAAGTAAGCATCAACCGTTGCATGTACGCGATTGGCATTATCTGGTGTCGATGCAATCGCTCTCTGTATTTCAAAAACGAGTGAGTCGATATGAAGATCTAAAACAGCTAAGTAAAGCTCAAGCTTCGATGGAAAATGCTGATAGAGAACTGGCTTACTAACATTAGCTCGGTCGGCTATCTCATCCATTGCGGCAGAGTGATAACCAGCGGCCGTAAAGACTTCAAGGGCTGCCGATAGCAGGAGAGCTCGACGCTCGTCACGAGGTAAACGAGCTTTATTTGTAGTATCTGCAGTTGTCATTAGAGCAATCGTAGACGTCTTTACATGATTTGCGCCAATACTTAACCCTAAAAAGTAGCGACACGAGGGTGGTTAAGGCAGAATTAGCGCCTTATGAAAATTCCTCCACTCGTTGATATAGGCGAACCTCTCAATAGCGATGAAGAGCGAAGATATAGCCGTCACCTGGTAATTCCGCAGTTCTCTGCGCAGGGTCAGGCCCGCCTCAAGAATGCAAAAGTAGTGTGCGTTGGTGCCGGGGGTTTGGGTTCTCCAATATTGATGTACTTAGCAGCGGCCGGAGTCGGCACACTTGGGATTGTTGAATTTGACACCGTTGATGAATCAAATCTGCAGCGACAAATAATCTATGGACAAAGTGATATTGGTAAAAGTAAAGCAGAGACAGCTAAGGCAAAGATTGCTGAAATAAATCCGCATGTAAAAGTCGTAACTCACGAGGTGCGTTTAGATAATTCAAATGCAATTGAGATATTCAGTGATTATGATTTGATAATTGATGGGACCGATAATTTTGCAACACGATATTTAATTAATGATGCCTGTTTTCTCTTGAAGAAACCCTATATTTGGGGATCAGTGCTTCGCTTTGATGGGCAGGCTGCGGTTTTTTTCTCCGAGTACGGTCCATGTTATCGATGCCTGCATCCCAAGCCGGCAGGGGATGCCCCTAACTGTGCTGAAGCTGGAGTTCTTGGCGTGCTCTGTGCATCAATTGCATCGATTCAAGCAACAGAGGCGATCAAACTCATCTCCGGAGTTGGAGAAGTGCTCGTAGGATCACTTGTTATTTACGACGCATTAGCTATGAGCTATCAAACTATAGATATTTTAAAGGACCCTGAATGCGCCCTTTGCTCAGATAAACCGAGCCAGTTGGGTCTTCTAGATGATTATGAGGCTTTTTGCCTTCCAGAAAAGCCATCGCAGATTACCGTTGTTGAACTTAAAGAGAAAATGGATAAAGGTGAAGACTTTCTGTTAATCGATGTTCGCGAACCTCACGAGTTTGAGATTGTACGAATTCCTGGCTCAATCTTAATTCCGCTCTCCAATTTTATAGATGGAAGCGCTATAGCTACTCTGCCAAGAGATAAGCAGATAATCATGCACTGCCGTTCTGGCGTTCGATCTGCAACGTCGCTGGGAATACTTAAAAGCGCGGGCTTTAGCGATGCAACACATGTCGAAGGTGGTGTCCTGGCATGGGCGCAGCAAATCGATCCGACATGTACGGTGTACTAATGAAAGATTCATACGCGGGTTATCGAATTCTCTTAGTGCACGCACATCCCGATGATGAGACGATTAATAACGGTGCGACTATGGCGCTATACGCAGCACGCGGGGCTCAAGTCACGCTCGTAACGTGTACACGTGGCGAAGAGGGCGAGGTTCTTGTACCTGGACTCTCGCACCTTGCAAGCTCGCACGAAGATGGACTTGGGGCGCACCGCGAAGTTGAGCTCGCCAACGCGATGATTGAGTTGGGCATAAATGATCACCGCTTTCTGGGCAGTTTTCGGGACAGCGGGATGATGGGTAGTGATTCAAATAATCGACCTGATGTATTTTGGCAGGCCGATCTAGATACTGCTGCGCAGTTACTTGTAAGCATTATCGATGAAATAAAACCACATATTTTGGTCACTTACGATGAAATAGGTGGTTATGGGCACCCAGACCACATTAAGGCTCATCTAGTTGCTATGCGCGCCAGCGAACTTTCCGAGTGGCAGATTAAAAAAATCTATTGGAACACAATGCCAAAGTCAGTCATTGCAGCGGGCATCACGGCGATGAAGGAGATTGGCTCTGACTTCTTTGGAACAGATAATGTTGATGACATTCCCTTTGCAAAAGAGGATTCATTTGTCACAACCTTGATTGATGCTAACGAATTCGTTGATGCCAAGATGGCCGCTATGAAAGCCCACGAAACCCAGATCGCTTTGGATGGTCCATTTTTCGCATTATCAAATAACTTAGGTCTTCAAATATGGGGACATGAGTACTACACACTGGTGCGAGGCGAAAAATCTCCGCCCTTTGATGAGCAGGGTCGAGAGCGTGATTTAACCTCCGGGATTTCCCTTTAATGCGCATTATCTACAGCTTAATTATTGGTGCAGCGTTAGGCGCGGGTTCGGTTTTTTTACATGCATCACTGCCACCATTTGGACTTCTTCTCTCTCTTGCAGCAACGTGTGCTGGAATTTGGAGCATTGGTCGGATGTGGAGTGGTCGTAATCTGCGAATTGTTGCATCTCTTGCGTGGACGCTCGTTGTACTTCGTGCCGGTTTTCCAGGTGCTAGCGATGAATACTTAATCGAAGGGAGCTCGATAGGAGTCTCGCTTCTTAATGGAGGATTTCTCATTCTTGTTCTCGCCGTACTGCTCCCGGCTTAGCGCCAACTCCACTCTTGCCCTGTTGCGCTATCGATAATCTCTAGCCCTGTTGCCTCTAACTCAATTCTTAACCTATCGCTTTCACTCCATCTCTTTTCCAAACGCGCTGCGCTTCGGTCATCAAGGAGATTTTGCTGTTCTTTAGAGATCTCTTCACGCGAACTAACTCGGGTTAGATCAAGGGCCAGAACCTTATCGGCGTAGATAAATATCGCACGTTTGTCAGCATCTGATATCTCATTACTCTTTTCAATCTCCCGAACTCTTTGTAAGGCACGCGGAGTATCCAAGTCATTCTCAATTGAGTTCAGAAAATCAGAATCCATAACAGACTCTGAAGAATCTCCCCATTGTGCAGTTTTCTTGCGCCACTTAGTCAATTGCGCGTTGGCAATCTCAAGTGAATCCCACGTTAAATCCATCTGCGATCGGAATCGGTTTTCAAGAAAGCAAAGACGCGCAGAGAGCGGGTCTATGCCCCGAGCAATGAGATCTGACAGCAAAAATACATTTCCTGCACTCTTGGACATTTTGCGACCTTCAAATAGAAGATGTTCACCGTGAACCCATAAATCTACGGCTTCAGTGCCGGTAGAGGCGTTCGACTGCGCCCTTTCATTTTCGTGGTGGGGAAAGCGAAGATCTATACCGCCAATGTGCACGTCGACATGCTTTTGCAAAAACTCCATAGACATTGCCGAGCATTCAATGTGCCATCCAGGAAAACCTTCACCCCATGGCGAATCCCAAATCATCTGGCTGCGCTTACCTGCGCTTTTCCAAAGTGCCCAATCGGCGTGAAAGCGTTTTCCGCCCTCGTCGCTATATTCATAGCGGTGGCCTGGTTTTAGGGAATCCAATCGATTGCCACTGATGTGACCATAATCTTTATATGCGCGCGCATCGAAATACACCGAGTGATCCTCACCTATATAGGCGAAACCATCGGTTATAAGTTTGGAAATCATGTCGATCATCAACTGAATTGATTCACTTGCACGCGGATATTTATTGGCAACTCTGAGATTAAGAAGTGCTAGATCCTTATGGAAATTTGCTTCATACATTCGGGCAATCTCAAATGGATCTTTTTGTTCTGCAGCAGCCTGGGACAGAATTTTATCCTGGTCAACTACATCCTCGGACATATGGCCAACATCAGTAATATTTTGGACAAGCTCGACCACGCCACCAGTGATCTCAATGGCTCGACGAATCAGGTCTGAGAGTACAAAGGTTCGAAGATTGCCTACGTGGGCATCGCGATAAACAGTTGGCCCGCAGCAGTACATGCTCGTTTCTCCGTTGAGAGAAGGCACCGGTTTAACGCTTCGAGTCAGAGTGTCATAAATAGAGAGTGTCATGTCTTGGTAATGACTTCTCGCCATATAAAAATATCTTCATGAGCGAACTCAATAAGCCGCCCGTGTCTATTGCGCAAAGAGTGCGTGCTCTCTAATACGCCGACAATGTCACGGAAGCCGCCCTGCGGATCATGCAGGCGTATCGTAAGGCGTTTGCCGATTAGGGCCTCAAATCGCCTTTGGAGCTCACTTGCCATGGCATAACGATAAACCTTTACTTCAATATCGCGCGCGGGAAGGTCTATGCGATTAGAATCATCCCAGTCCAATTTATTAGTACCTGGAGGAAACGTGACCTACATAATTGCAGAGCCATGCGTCGATGTGAAAGATAAATCCTGCATCGAAGAGTGTCCAGTGGACTGTATTTACGAGGGCTCACGAATGCTCTATATCCAACCCGACGAGTGCGTCGACTGCGGTGCCTGTGAACCAGTCTGTCCCGTTGAAGCGATTTACTATGAAGATGATGTACCGCCACAATGGAAGGACTCACTCAAGATAAATACTGAGTTCTTTGTAGAGATCGGTTCTCCAGGGGGCGCTGCCAAGATGGGTCCAACCAATACAGATCACGCACAAATAGCCGCACTTCCCCCAAAGAGCGAGTAACCCTCTTTGCGCGAACAGCTCCCAGATTTTCCATGGGATGCATTAGCACCTTTCGGAGATATTGCGCGCAGCCACGTTGATGGAATCATCGACCTCTCGCAAGGCACTCCAGTTGACCCAACTCCCGAGTTCATTCAAAAAACCTTTAGGGAGGCATCTAACTCCCCGAGTTATCCAGTAACTGCCGGAACTCCCGAACTTCGTGGGGCGATAAGAAAATGGGCAACAGATCGATTAGGAGCAACAGGGGATTTTGATGTACTTCCATTAATTGGTTCGAAAGAGTTAGTGGCATGGCTTCCAACTATTCTTGAATCAAAAGAGGTACTGATTCCTCAGATTGCATATCCGACCTATCACGTTGGCGCATTGATCGCTCAGGCGAAGTCGATTCCAGTTGAAATTGATGCCGACTCATGGCCTTCCGCAGATTTAGCATGGCTTAATTCGCCATCCAACCCGACGGGCAGAGTTCACAGCGTTGGTGAAATCCGAGCGGCGATTAACTGGTCGAGGCGCAACAATTCCATTTTGATTTCTGATGAGTGTTATCTCGAGTTTGATGACACTGCAACATCGTTCTCGGTTCTATCGCAGACTGATGGGAACAACACAAATATTCTGGCGCTGCATTCACTCTCCAAGCGCTCGTCCATGGCTGGATACCGTGCCGCGTTTATGGTCGGCGACTCTTCCTTAATCGCTCGAATCCGCGAGCTTCGCAAACACGCCGGAATGATGGTGGGATTGCCTGTACAAAAAGCAATGACCGTTGCACTCGCCGACGACATACATGTTTCTGAGCAACGTGCCAGATACAACGCAAGGCGCAATGCATTACGCCCCGCTCTAGAGGCAGTTGGTTTTCGCGTTGAGTTTAGTAACTCTGGCTTATACCTCTGGTGCACTCGCAACGAGGATGCTTGGACAAGTGTTGAATGGCTGGCCCATCGCGGAATATTGGCAACCCCTGGCAGTTTTTATGGTGCCGCAGGAGCAGAATTTATCCGCCTAGCTATGACAGCAACGGATGAAGAGATTTTCGATGCAGTTTCGCGCTTGAAGGCTTAGATCAATGACCGTTGGAATTCTCTTAGTTGGAGGCTTTGGCACTCGTCTCATGCCGCTAACAAAGCAGACTCCTAAACCCATGCTTACTGTTGCTGGTTTACCCGTCACGGAGCATCAATTAGCGATGGCCCGCAACGCCGGAATAACTACTGTCGTACTTGCAACTTCCTATTTATCTGAACTCTTTACTCCATATTTTGGGGATGGCGCTAAATGGGGAATGAAGTTGTTATATGCCGTTGAAAAAGAGCCACTCGGCACGGGTGGAGCAATTGCCAATGCTGCAAAGCTCTTAGATAGCGATGAATCGATTGTAGTTTTTAATGGTGATGTTTTGAGTTCACATAATTTGCGTGAACAAATTCGTCAACACGAAGAGAACTCTGCCGATGTCACTTTGCACTTAACTGCCGTTGAAGATGCTCGAGCCTATGGTTGTGTTCCAACTGATTCCGATGGTCGAGTAACTGCCTTCTTGGAGAAAATGGATAAGCCAATCACTAACACTATTAATGCTGGCTGCTATATCTTTAATCCGAAAGTCATACAATCAATTCCGCTAGATACGGTGATCAGCGTCGAGCGTGAAATTTTCCCTGGTCTTATCGCTGCCCATGGAAAAGTCTTTGGTTTTATAGATGACTCATACTGGTTAGACATAGGTACCCCTAAAGCCTTGTTAAAAGGATCGCGCGATTTAGTAAGTGGTCTTGCCGATTCCTCAGCATTGAAATTTGCAGATGTCTCTATCCATAATGAACAGGCATTGATAATGAATACGGCCAATGTCCATGCCAGCGCCATTATTGACAAGGGATCTTCTATTGGGGCGGGGGCGATAATCGGGGCTGGTGCCCATGTCTCTGCATCAATAATCGATAGCGGCGCGATCGTCGGTCCAGGTGCAGTGATAATCGATTCATTCCTTGCAACAGGAGCCACAGTGAGTGAAAATTCACAAATAGATGGCGCATTCGTCACAAAGGATGAGATTCTCGCTATTCCAGCGTAATTTTTTCAAAATTGCATGGCGAGGGCGCTCATTTCACTTGACATATTCGACTTACACGCGTGTAATTCACTCTTAAGTATGTCTTTTCCAAGAGGGATCAGACACGAAGCTATTAAGGAGAATCGGTATGCCGATCCGACCTGAAGCCACGAACTCCCCAGCTCCCACATCTGGTCCAAAAATAACCCTTGCCAGCGGAGAGAACATCGAACTCTCTTGGCAGGAGCGCTCACTCTGTGCTCAAACCGATCCCGAGGCATTCTTTCCTGAAAAGGGTGGCTCGACGCGCGAGGCAAAGCGCGTCTGCCTTTCATGTGATGTTCGCTCTGAGTGCTTGGAGTACGCGCTAGCACACGATGAACGTTTTGGAATTTGGGGCGGACTATCCGAGCGCGAACGTCGTCGCTTAAAGCGCCGCACTGCGTAAGTTCGCAGCCTTTCAAAGGTTAGAACTATGGCTGCACAAGCCTCACTAGATCGTCATCGCGTCAGCGCGATTATCGTTACACACGACGGACAAACATGGCTTCCTGAAACCGTTGCAGCCCTTACTTCGCAAACTCGAGCGATTGATATTATTATTGCGGTAGATACAGATTCTCACGATCACTCTTTACAGTTATTAAAATCGGCGCGCATTCAAGTTATCAATGCCGAACGCACATGCGGTTTTGGTGAAGCCGTATCGATAGGAGTCGATTCCTTAAAACCTAGGCATGGTGATCTCATTGAATGGATCTGGTTGATTCACGATGATTGCGCCCCGGCACCAACTGCTCTTGAATTTCTATTGGCCGCAGTCGATGAACGCCCACAAGTTGCGATGGTTGGGCCAAAACTTTTAGGTTGGCATGATCGCACTCACTTACTTGAAGTGGGTATAAGTATCGCTGGTAACGGTGCTAGATGGACGGGATTAGAACCACTCGAATATGACCAAGGCCAACATGATGGAGTTCATGATGTCCTTTCCGTTAGCACTGCAGGTGCACTCATTCGCAGAGATATTTTCGAAGAGATTGGTGGCTTTGATAAAAACTTAGCTCTCTTTCGTGATGACGTGGATTTCGGTTGGCGGACACGAGTTGCTGGGCACACTGTAATTGCCGCGACGGAGGCAATTGTTTTCCATGCACAAGCATCGGCAACTGAACGACGCACCATCGATGTTGAGGGCGCTCTCTTGCATAGGCCTCTCTTGCTCGACCGTCGTAATGCTGCATATGTACTTCTAGCTAACTCATCGTGGTGGATGATTCCATGGCTAGCATTTCAACTACTTAGCTCGGCCATGGCGCGTGCTATCGGCTATTTATTGGTAAAACTGCCCGGGTATGCAAGTGATGAATTATTGGCCGTAGTAACGCTTCTCATTAAACCAGGACTAATAATCAAAGCACGTAGTGATCGCAAAGCTCATAGATTTGTTTCATCTCGAGTTGTCGCATCGTATATTCCACCGAGATGGTCGCAGTTACGGATTTCAATTTCGCGACTCCTAGAAGGAATTCGCTCCCGTCTGCTTCCAGATATTGGTGGACCATCCCAATCGATTCTTGACTCAGTCGAAGATGAAGATTTACTTGTTCCAACAAAAGGGTCGCGTTGGTTTAATGTATTTCGTAAACCAGAAGTTTCAGGCTTTTTATTATTAGCCGTCATTTCTCTGATCGCATCACGTATGCGCCTCGGCTCATTAATTGGTGGAGCACTACCCGCCTCCCCAAGTGGTGCTCGTGATTTATGGCGTAGTTATTTTGAGTCCTGGCATCAAGTTGGAATGGGCAGCTCACAAGCCTCTCCTCCGTGGATTGCAGTTCTAGCAATTTTGGCCACTCTTCTCTTTGGAAAAGCGCCACTTCTCCTCACACTATTCTTCCTATTAGCGCCGCTAGCAATGATGTGGTCGATTCTTAGGCTCTTTAGAAAACTCACTCAAAATTCCTGGATCAGTTTACCGGC
>CAXNOC010000022.1:0-18337 GCA_964203745.1 Candidatus Planktophila sp. | reverse complement strand
ACTCGTGATTTTTCATCCATCCAGAGCGCATCCTTTTCAGTCACATCGAAGGCATCATAAAATGGCGTAAAATTACTAACGATGGTGTTGCAACGAAACTCGCTAGGGGAGTGAGGGTCTGTTGCAATCCGGCGACGTTGCTCTTCAGGTCGAACCTTTCCACGCCAGACTTGTGCCCATCCAAGGAATAATCTCTGCTCACCAGTTAACTCATCGATGACAGGGGAAGCCTTTCCGGCTAATGAGATTTGGTATGCCTTGTAGGCGATAGCAAGACCACCTAAGTCACCGATATTTTCACCAACGGTCAGGGCGCCATTAACGGTGATGTCGGGCGTTTCTTCAGGATGCAGTTCGTTGTACTGGGCAATGAGAGCGTTAGAGCGCAGTTCAAAAGCTGCGCGGTCGGCATCACTCCACCAGTTGTTAAGAGCGCCATCGCCATCGTATTTTGAGCCCTGATCATCAAAGCCATGACCGATTTCATGGCCGATAACAGCCCCGATTCCTCCGTAGTTCACTGCATCATCTGCACTCAATCCAAAGAATGGGGGTTGCAAGATCGCTGCAGGGAAAACTATCTCATTCATGACTGGGTTGTAATAGGCATTTACTGTCTGAGGGGTCATATGCCACTCATCGCGGTCGACCGGCTTACCAATTTTGGCCAGTTCGAAATCGCGTTGGAATTTTGTCACATGGCCGATATTTGCAAAGAGGTCATCTGGGTTTGTTTGTAGCGCAGAATAGTCGCGCCACTTATTTGGGTAGCCAATCTTTGGGGTGAACTTGCCAAGCTTTTCTAAGGCCTTGAGCTTTGTTTCATCGCTCATCCAATCAATGGCATTAATGCTGATGCGATATGCCTCGATCAAGTTAGCAACGAGGGTTTCCATGCGCGTCTTAGCCTCCAGTGGAAAGTGGGCCTCGACGTAGACCTTTCCGACAGCCTCACCAAGTGAGCCCTCAACAACTGACACTGCCCTCTTCCAGCGCTCGCGAAGTTCGGGCGTGCCCGAGAGCGTCTTGCCATAAAAATCAAAGTTTTGGGTGACCAGCGCAGTTGAAAGATATGGAGCCGAGCCGCTGATGATGTTCCACTTAAGCCAGGCGACCCAAGAATCGCGATCGAATGCAGAGAGAATCGTAGATAGACCTTGGAAAAATGGTGGCTGCTGAACTATGACCGAATCTAGAACTACTGATGGGATTTCACCGGCAGATAGGTAGAGATCGAAATCAAAGGCTGGCATCAGCGCAATAACTTCCGCCCGATTCATCTTGTTATATGTCAGCGTTGCATCACGATCTTTAACCGCGTCAAAGTGGTGACTAGCAATCGCAGTTTCAAGGGCGAGAATCTTGGTAGCTAATGCCGCGCCATCTGAAATTCCGACGAGGGAAAACATTTTTTCAACATGGAGCAGGTAGGCGCTACGAATTTCAGAGTATTGCTCCTCGCGGTAGTAGGACTCATCGGGAAGTGAAATCCCACCTTGGGCTAGATACAAGATATTTGTCGATGCATCCATCTGGTCGGCGTAGATATAGGAGCCAAAGACGCCTCCAAGACCGCGAGCCTCGAGCCACGACATTGTTGAAATAAAATCACTCAAACTTTGAATCGAATCACACTTGGCAAGGTCGCTAAGAATTGGAGTAAAGCCCTTAGTTTCGATCGCATCGGCGGCCATAAAAGAGGCATAGAGGTTAGAAATCTTACGTGCCTCTTCTGAGCCAGTTGCACTCTCAATAATGGCGCGGACCTGTTTTTCTGATAAGTCTCTAAGGGTTACGAAAGCTCCATCGGTAGCGCGATCGGCAGGAATCACGGCGCTTTTGAGCCAAGCACCATTGAAGTAGCGATAGAGATCATCTTGGATTCGAACCGTTGAGTCGATGTGGGCGAAATCTAAACCGCTAGTGCTAATACTCACGCGCAAAAACCCCTAACAAAATAAGTAGTTGAAAGTTCAACCGTTAGCGTAGACTGTCCTCATGCCAAGTCAAAACGCTACCGCACCAGCCTGGCTTAACCCAGCCGAGATGAGAGCCTGGCGCAGCTACATCATTGCCAGCCGTCGCTTATTAGAGGCATTAGACAATGATTTAGATGGCCACGATCTGAGCATGCCCGACTATGAAATCTTGGCGCAACTAAGTGATGCCCCCGATCGGCGCTTGCGAATGAGCGAATTAGCAGCGATGACGCTTTTATCCCGTTCGCGTTTATCGCACCGGATGAAGGTAATGGAAAAAGCAGGATGGGTTAAACGTGAGGCATGTCCATCAGATAAACGCGGATACTTTGCCGTTATGACGGCCAAAGGATGGAAGGCGATTGTTGCTGCCGCGCCCGACCATGTTGACAGTGTGCGATCGCGATTTCTTGAGCACTTATCTATCGGTGATCAAGAAATACTGGCACAGATTTTTTCTAGGATAGAAGCATCCCTTCGAACCGAGGTACTCGGCGAAAAATAAAGTGAAATAAAAAAACCCGCCACATAAAGTGGCGGGTTTTTTTAATTGATAATTACTTCTTAGCAGCTGCCTTCTTGCGGCGGCGCTTCTTTGGAGCAGCTGCAGGTGCTGCTGCTGCCTTCTTGCGCTTCTTTGGAGCAGCTTTCTTAGCTGCTGCCTTCTTGCGCTTCTTTGGAGCAGCTTTCTTAGCTGCTGCCTTCTTGCGCTTCTTTGGTGCTGCTGCCTTTACGGCTGCCTTCTTGCGCTTCTTTGGAGCAGCTGGTGCTGCTGCCTTCTTGCGCTTCTTTGGTGCTGCTTTCTTTGCTGCGGCCACGTGGATCTCCTATCGGAATGGTTCGGATCCGTCACCCAAACCTTTTCGTGGATAAGCGTGACACTAATTAGGAGAAAATGCCACACTGTGGGAGAAATAATTTAGCGCGTGTCGGAATTTCTTTTTTTATTTTTTTTATGCATTCACGAAAAAATCGATACAAATTTCACTCACTCTTTATCCCTCAATTCATTTTCTTGAAGTTTGGCGAGGGCAAATTCATTGGTTTTAGCGTCGAATTTTCGAAATTTAGGCATAAAACTGGCCAGTAATGCCACAACAATGACACAGATGATTCCACCAGATGTTACTGAAAAGGAGAGGCTAGTAACCGCTGCCATTCCAGCTGCACGCATCTGGCCTGCCAGTGGTCCGATTGAATATGAAAGAAGTTCGATTCCAGCAAGACGTCCCCGTAAATTATCGGGAATAGTTTGGTTCCACATCGTCGATCGGAAGAGGGCGCTGACCATGTCTGATGCACCCGCAAGGGTCAGAAAAATCAGTACCAGGATGAGGGAGTTCCATATACCGGAAAGGGCGATAGCCGTTCCCCAACCCATCGCCGCCCACATGATGGCGCGACCATGACGTGAATAATTCTTAGTCCAACCAGACGTCAGAGTTACGGCAACCGATCCAACTGTCCCGGCGGCATAGAGCAGACCTAAAGCCCATGGAGTTCCAAGTTGGTCGGCCCAGAAAGGAATCAGGGCCATTGGCATCGCAAAAAACATTGCTGCAAGATCGATCAGGTAGGTCCCTAATAAATCCTGGCGACTAAATGCATATCGAATACCCTCTAATAAGCCTGCTAGAGATGGCTTTTCAGCCTCTTTCGACGCTGGAATCGATCTCACGCGAGATAAAAATATTAGCGAAATAATAAAAGTGAAAACATCCACGGCATAGCCAGCCGAAATTGAAAAACTTGAAATAATAATTCCGCCGATGGTCGGACCTACGATTACACCAAGTTGCCAACGCAGACTCATTAGCGCACTGGCCGCCGCCAAATCTTTATGCTCGACTAATCGTGGTAGGGCTGCATCCATACTTGGGCGCTGTAGGCCGTTAACGGCGGCAAATAATCCAGAGACGACATAAATCAAAATTAGATTCGGATGGGGCATAAGGGCGTTGACGAAGAGTATGGCCGTCAGAATAAGAGAGGCCGCCTCGGTCGCCCAGACCATTTTCTTTCGATCTACGGCATCGGCTAATACTCCGCCGTATAGACCGAAGATGATTAGGGGCAGGATTTCGACTAATCCGCTTAGTCCTACGGCCACATATGAGTGAGTTAACTCTTTAATCTGAAAAGGGACGGCAACGTAGGTAATCATTGATCCGAGATAGGTAACGAGCCCAGCGCTCCATAAATTGCGGAAATCCCGCGAGTTTTTAAGGGGCGATATATCTATCGCAATGCCGGCCACAGAGGAAAGATTAGTTGAAGCTCTGGCTCGGACCTGGGAAATCACCGGATTTCACGTCAGCGGCAAATTCGTGAGCCGCGGCCGTCATTTCAGCCCGCAGATTTCGATAGGCCTTGGCCAATTTCGGAGGGTTTTTAGTTATACCCATGAGATCGGTCCAGACTAAAACCTGGGCATCGCAATCAACTCCGGCGCCGATTCCGATAGTCGGAATAGTCAGCGCTGCGGTAATTCTGGCCGCTAGTTCGGCGGTCATTAGTTCGAGAACAATCGCAAATGCTCCCGCCTTTTCAATTGCTAACGCGGCTTGCAGAATTGCATCGCCATCACTGCGCCCTTGGACTTTGTAGCCGCCGAGCTGGTGGAGTGATTGGGGGGTAAGGCCGACGTGACCCATGACAGGTATCCCGGATGCAACTAGCTTTTCAATAGTTTGTATGTGTGCACCTTCTAGTTTTACACCCATCGCGCCAGCCTCTTTGAAGAATCGAGTACTCGTAGCAAGTGCCGCTTCCGGTGATGTCTCGTAGGATCCAAAGGGCAGATCTGCAATTACCAACGCCGACTTGCTGGCTAGCACAACGGCACGAGTCAGGGGGATTAACTCATCGACCGTCACGGGAATAGTGTTCTCAAAGCCTAGGAAATTATTTCCGGCGCTATCGCCCACAAGCAAGACGGGGATGCCTGCCTCATCAAAAATCTCGGCCGTCATCTGTTCATAAGAAGTGAGCATCACCCACTTTTCGCCGCGTTTTTTAGCTGCAGCTAAATCTACAATCGTGACGCGTCGATGCATTGCACCGCCATATAAGGCTTCCATGTGATGTCCTCTCCTCGGTGCCTGCAATCGCAGGTCCCCGGGTACATTGATAAGGGTACCCCTGTTACTCTTGAAAAATGAAGCTGCGTGTGGCGCTGGCCCAAATTAACCCAACCGTGGGCGACCTTGTGGGCAATAGTGCATTAATCGCATCATCGATTGAATCGGCTAAGAAATCTAGCGCCCATATCGTGGTCTTTCCAGAGATGATCGTTACCGGATATCCAGTTGAGGATTTAGCACTTCGCCCATCTTTTCAAATCGCTAGCCAAGAGGCGCTTATTGAAATAGCTAAAGGTGTGCGAGGCGATATCGTGGCCGTTGTGGGCTATCTAGATACATCTCCTGAAGGCGCTCCACAAAATGCGCTCGCCGTTATCTCCGAAGGTGAAGTCAAAGGCCGCTACGTCAAACGCCATCTACCGAACTATGGCGTCTTTGATGAGTTTAGAAATTTCACTGCCGGCGAGAAAAACCTAGTTGTTCGAATCCACGGCGTCGATGTTGCCTTTGCGATCTGTGAAGATATCTGGCACTCTCTTGACGATATCGCCGCGCGCACTCCCGGCCTAGTTGTTGTACCTAATGGCTCTCCATATGAGCGCAACAAAGACGACGTGCGATTAGCGCTTGTTCAAAAGCGTGCCAAGGAGGTTGGGACACCACTGGCCTACGTCAATATGACTGGCGGGCAAGATGATTTAGTTTTCGATGGAGACACAATTGTCGTCGACAAAAACGGAACCGTCATTACTCGCGCGCCCCAATTCGATGATGTACTTGTGATTGCAGATATCGACTGTGCCGTTGGTACCTCGCAGCCAGATGTAATTGTTTCTAGCGATGAAGCATCCCCATTAAATGAAATCTCTCCGACGGTCGCCGAACGTTTAAGTGATGAGGCTGAAATCTGGCAGGCACTTGTTGTCGGGCTTCGAGACTACATCGTAAAGAACAACTTCAAATCCGTTGTACTTGGATTATCAGGAGGGATTGACTCAGCCCTAGTCGCTGCAATTGCTATCGATGCAGTTGGTGCAAAAAATGTGTATGGAATTGCACTGCCAAGTAAATATTCATCCGAGCATTCGATAGAAGATGCACAAGCTTTAGCCGATGCCACAGGAATCAATTTCAGTATTCAATCGATTGCCCCAATGGTGGATTCATTTATGCAGAATCTGAAATTCACAGGAGTAGCTGAGGAAAATCTGCAGGCTCGCGTGCGCGGCACGACTTTGATGGGTATCTCAAACTCGCAAGGCCACCTCGTTTTAGCCACTGGCAATAAGAGCGAACTCGCCGTTGGATATTCGACTTTGTATGGCGATGCCGTGGGCGGCTTTGCACCGATTAAAGATATTTATAAGACCGATGTCTGGGCATTAGCCAACTGGCGTAACTCGAAGGCCAGAACCGCAGGCCTGACGCCTCCAATTCCAGAGCGCTCAATAACCAAAGAGCCAAGTGCCGAGCTTCGCCCGGATCAAAAGGACACTGATTCTTTACCTGATTACATTCTTCTCGATCAACTCTTGCGCTCATATGTCGATGAGGATCATGGCTATGAGATTTTGATTAAAGATGGCTTTGATCCAGCCCTCGTTACCCGAGTTATAGGTCTCGTAGATAGGGCCGAATATAAGCGCAGGCAATATCCTCCTGGCACAAAGGTTTCAATACGCGCCTTTGGAAAAGATCGCAGATTACCGATGACCTCACGTTGGAGCCAGAGCTAAATCTGCAAACCATTCGCAAGTGGCTTAAATCTGCAATCTCGGTAAACTTGCCCACATGCAATCGATTATTACCTGGTTTTTTACACGCAACCGGATAGTTGATTTCTGCCTGTCTACTTCATGCAGCTGCTGATCTTTATTCACACCTTCGCCCGCATTAATTTTCAATAAACCATTTCACTTTAAATCTAGGGAGAATTATGAGAATTTATAACAGCATCACAGAGGCATATGGAAATACCCCGCTAGTTCGCATTAATAAAATCCATGATGGCGCACAGGGAAATGTCTTTGCAAAGTTGGAGTTCTATAACCCAACGTCCTCAGTCAAAGATCGCTTGGGAATTGCGATGATAGATGCCGCTGAAGCAAGCGGTGCGCTCAAGCCAGGCGGAACAGTCGTTGAGGCAACATCAGGTAATACTGGTATCGCAGTAGCGATGGTTGCAGCAGCCCGCGGATATAAGTCGATCTTTACAATGCCAGAGTCGGTCTCAAAAGAGCGCCGCAAGCTGATCCTGGCCTTCGGTGCCGAACTAGTTTTAACTCCGGCGGCAGAGGGTATGAAAGGCGCAGTTGCAGCTGCTGAAAAATTAAGCGAGACCGGCGCGGTTTTAGTCCGCCAGTTCGAAAATGAGGCGGGACCTGCAATCCACTATGCAACAACCGGTCCAGAAATTTGGCGCGATCTAGATGGGAAAGTTGATGCATTCGTTTCAGGAATTGGTACTGGCGGAACAATCACAGGTACTGGCCGATTCTTAAAAGAGAAGAATCCAGGAATCAAAGTCTTTGGCGTTGAGCCAGCGGCTTCACCGATCTTAAATGGCGGGGCACCTGGTCCACACCCACTTCAAGGCATCGGGGCGAACTTCATTCCGAATATTCTAGATCGCACCGTCTATGACGAGATTCTGGATGCAACTGCAGATGATGCGATGAAATATGCGCGCAGAGCGGCAGCTGAAGAGGGGATTCTGGCTGGAATCTCATCGGGTGCAACGTTGTGGGCAGCTACTGAAGTTGCTCAACGTCCAGAGTTTGCAGGAAAAAATATTGTCGTAATTCTTGCCTCATCCGGCGAGCGTTATCTATCAACAATCCTCTATCAGGATTTAGCGGAGTAAAGATGATTTCCAGATTATTAGAGGATCTCGATAACGCCCTGGTAAAAGATCCAGCGGCGAGAAATCGCCTTGAGGTCGCCTTGGCATATCCAGGGGTGCATGCTGTGTGGGGTTACCGCGCCGCTAATTTTCTATGGCGTATCAATTTAAAACTAGTTGCACGCATTTTCTCTAATTGGGTGCGCACTGCAACTGGTATCGAGATTCACCCCGCGGCAACAATTGGACGTCGCTTCTTTATCGATCACGGAATGGGCGTAGTCATTGGCGCAACTGCCATCATCGGCGATGATGTCATGATGTATCACGATGTGACTTTAGGTGCTCGTACATATGTACAGGGCAAGCGTCATCCGACTATTGAGAATAATGTTGTCATTGGTGCAGGGGCTCGGGTCATCGGAGATATCACCATTGGCCACGGAGCACGGATCAGCGCAAATGTTGTCATCACGAAGGACATTCCTGCGCAAAGCACGCTTGAAAGCAGCGAGTTTTTCGTTATTTAATCAGTTAACACGGCCGTAACCTGTATTTGCAAGAATGTGGACATGTCCATAGACAGCGATAAGCAGCAAGAGTTCGTTCTGCGCACCATTGAAGAGCGCAATATTCGTTTTGTCCGTTTATGGTTCACAGATGTTTTAGGCTTTTTAAAATCTGTCGCTATTGCTCCGGCCGAACTCGAGAACGCCTTTGATGAAGGAATCGGTTTTGATGGTTCGGCTATCGAAGGCTTTGCCCGTGTTACCGAATCCGATATGTTGGCAAAACCCGATCCAACTACTTTCTCAGTTCTACCATGGCGTACAGAGTCACCAGGGGCGGCGAGAATGTTCTGCGATATTACGATGCCAGATGGAACACCTTCTCCAGCCGATCCACGAAATGTTTTGCGTCGAATATTGGATAAGGCCGCTGGAATGGGCTACACCTGTTACACCCATCCAGAAATAGAGTTTTTCTTATTTAAATCGATGCCAGAAGTTGGCGTAGCGCCCGTCCCAGTTGATCAAGGTGGATATTTCGATCACACTCCCGCAGTTGTCGGACATGATTTCCGCCGTCAAGCTATCACACTGCTTGAGGCAATGGGAATCTCCGTAGAGTTTTCACATCACGAGGGTGGCCCAGGTCAGCAAGAGATCGATCTGCGCGATGCCGATGCATTAACAACGGCCGATAACATCATGACTTTTCGCCATGTTATCAAAGAGGTCGCGATGGATCAGGGCTTCCACGCATCCTTTATGCCAAAACCCTTTACCGATCATCCGGGTAGCGGAATGCATACGCACGTATCGCTATTTAAAGGAGAAGAAAATGCTTTCTATGATGCAAAAGCCCAGTACAACTTATCTAACGTTGGTCGCTCATTTATTGCCGGAATTCTCAAGCACGCACCAGAGATCACAGCAATTACTAATCAATGGGTGAACTCTTACAAACGCTTGCATGGCGGGGGAGAGGCACCAGCTGTTATTAACTGGGGGCCAAGCAATCGCGGCGCCCTCGTGCGTCTTCCTATGTATAAGCCCGGCAAAGAGAACTCAACGCGAATTGAATTTAGATCTCCAGATACTGCATGTAACCCTTATCTTGCCTATGCCGTCATGTTGGCAGCAGGTCTTAAAGGCGTTGAAGAGAGCTATGTATTGAGCGACTCTAATGATCCAATCTCACTTCCAACTGATCTCAACGAGGCGATTCTTCAAATGGAGAAAAGCGCTTTGGTACGTGAGACCTTAGGTGAGCATGTTTTTGAATATGTGCTTCGTAATAAGCGCGCCGAATGGCTTGATTACAGTCGCCAAGTGAGCGCTTACGAATTAGATAGATATTTGCCAGTTCTTTAATTGGAAAGGGCCTCGAGTTTCCTCGAGACCCTTAGTTCAACAAAACAGAGTGTATTGACTTTTGCCATATGTCATTCTGTGGAGTTGAGACTTCGGAGTTGATGACGGGATTTGAACCCGCACCTTCTGATTGGCAAAAACGGATGTGCTAACCGTTACACCACACCAACACCGCCCACGAAGGATGGCACTGAAGTGATGTGCAAAATATTTCTAATTATGATTTGTGCATAAGTCTGGAAAGTGAAAATGACCCACAATGTGTGAGTCATTTTCATTGATTTGCCAATCAGAAGTCGCTGGAATTATTGCATACTTTCTGGTGACTGAGAGTTACTTTTTAACGTCCCGCAGTGCTCTCGGTCGTGGTTAAGAATGATTTTGACCATTGATTCAATTGTAATCTCACCAAAAACCTGATGAACAGCTGAAGCACGCAAATCGCTAGATGAAAGTTGCGACAGATAATTGAGCATATCTTCACGACTTGCCAAGAAACTCGCCTTTACTTCATCGAGTGTGGAATCTGCGTACTTCTGACCTGTTTCAATGCCATCCGGCTCCCACCATGCGAGCTGGGGAATAGGGGCTCCATCACGCAATGCCGAGCGCATAAGTTCGAATCGCACCATCCAAACTTGCTTATCAACATCCATCAGGTGGCCAATGATAATTGCAGGGCTCCAGCCTTCACCGTTCCATTGACTCTGATCAGATTGGTCGCAAATAGAACGGGCTGAATCCATCAATTCCAAAAACTGATTATTGAAGGTTTCCATATGTGTGAGTTTAAAGGTTGGTTTGCCCTATAAATGGGTTACGGGTTACCCTTAGGACATGTTGCGCAGTCTCCTCCTTAGCTGCCGTGGCGGGGTCAAATAACCGATCCCCTCGCCGCGGGGTTTGTCGTTTCGGTACACAGATGACAACCCCCGAGTACATAAGGAGCAGTAAATGAACTTTCCACAGCAAACACCATCGTCGATGCCAGTACATCGCTATGAACCCTTTCATCCCATCGATCTTCCCGATCGCACATGGCCTTCAAAGAAGATTACGCATGCGCCTAAGTGGTGTTCGGTAGATCTTCGTGATGGCAATCAAGCGCTCATTGATCCGATGGATACCCCGCGCAAGTTAGCGATGTTCAAACTGCTAGTTGCCATGGGCTACAAAGAGATTGAAGTTGGTTTTCCTAGTGCATCCCAAACCGACTTTGATTTTGTTCGAAAGATCATCGAAGAGAATTTAATCCCCGACGATGTCATCATTCAAGTTTTAACACAGGCACGTGAAGCGCTTATCAAGCGTACTTTTGAATCCATCAAAGGCTCAAAGCAGGCCATCGTCCACTTATACAACTCGACATCGACTCTGCAGCGGCGCGTTGTATTTGGTTTAGATAAGGCCGGCATTAAAAAGATTGCAACCGATGCCGCTCAAATCTGTCTTGATTTGGTTCCAACGGTTCCAGAGACAAAAATATCTTTCGAATACTCACCTGAGTCATACACCGGCACGGAGCTCGAATTCGCCGTTGAAGTCTGTAACGCCGTTAATGCAATCTGGAAACCAACTCCAGCCTGGAAAACAATTATGAACTTGCCGGCAACTGTTGAGATGGCAACACCGAACGTCTATGCCGATTCAATTGAGTGGATGTGCCGCAACTTAGAAAACCGCGACAGTGTCATTGTCTCTCTTCACCCGCATAATGATCGCGGAACAGGAGTGGCCGCTGCCGAACTTGGCTATTTAGCTGGGGCCGATCGCATTGAAGGAACGCTCTTTGGAAATGGTGAGCGCACCGGCAACGTCTGCCTTGTAACTCTCGGAATCAACTTAGTAACCCATGGAATCGATCCGCATATTGATTTCTCAAATATCGATGAGGTTCGACGCACTGTTGAGTATGCCAATCAACTTCGTGTGCCAGAGCGCCATCCATATGGTGGGGACTTAGTTTTCACCGCATTTTCAGGCTCACACCAAGATGCGATTAAGAAGGGCTTTGATTTGATGGCAGTTGATGCAAAGACTGCCGGACGCGAAGTTCGCGATCACACATGGGCAGTTCCGTATTTGCCGATCGATCCATTAGATATCGGCCGCAGCTATGAAGCTGTTATACGCGTTAATTCGCAGTCTGGCAAGGGCGGCGTCTCGTATCTGATGAAGAACGAGCATCATTTAGATTTGCCTCGTCGTCTACAGATTGAGTTTTCAAAAGTTGTTCAGGCCAAGACCGATGCCGAAGGCGGCGAGATCAGTGCCCAAGATTTGTGGACAATATTTGAAGATGAATATCTCCCAACTGAGAGTGCACCGTGGGGACGCTTTCGACTCAAGGGTTTGAGTCAAACTTCAGTTCTCGGCGAAGATGTGCACTTAACGGTTTCAATCTCCGACCGCGGTGAACTACATGAACTCAAAGGTCAGGGCAATGGTCCAATCGCTGCCTTCTGCAATATTCTGCAAAGTTATGGCGTCGATGTTCGTGTTCTTGATTATTACGAGCACGCTCTAGCTGCAGGCGGAGATGCCTCGGCAGCTGCCTACTTAGAGTGCGCAATCGATGGGGATGTCTTCTGGGGAGTCGGAATCGATCCCAATACGACTACGGCTTCACTAAAAGCTGTCGTGTCTGCCATAAATCGCGCAATTCGCTAACCCACGCACTACCTTTATCGCTATGAGTTTATATAGGGACGAGGCCATCGTGCTGCGTACTCAAAAACTCGGAGAAGCCGATCGCATCATCACGCTTTTAACGCGCGATCACGGCCGAATTCGTGGCGTTGCCAAGGGAGTGCGTCGGACCATGTCGAAGTTTGGTGCCCGACTTGAACCAGGTAGTCACATCGATGCCCAGCTCTATGTTGGAAAGACTTTTGACACGATCACACAAGTAGAAGCGTTAATGAATTACGGTGAAGCTCTAACCGATGATTACCAGCGCTGGACAGTAGCTTCAGCCATTCTTGAAGCTGCCGAACGTTTTAGCCCTAATGAACATGAACCGGCTTTTAAAGAGTTTCAATTAGTCGTCGGTGCGATGAAAGTCCTAGCTGAAAATCGCTATGAACCGTTGCTGATCCTTGATGCATTTTTATTGCGATCATTAGATGTTGCGGGGTACGCACCGTCAATGACTATCTGCTCGAACTGTGAAAAACCAGGTCCTCACCGCTATTTTTCCTTAGTTGGCGGTGGCTCGGTCTGTGTCGATTGCAGACCTTCGGCATGTGCAACACCAGCGCCAGAGACACTTGCATTGATGGACGCTCTCCTTCGAAGTGATTGGGAGATCGCATCTGCAAGTGAGGGGAAATTTCGCCGCGAGGCTAGTGGTTTAATCGCAGCATATTTACAATGGCACCTTGAGCGGGGCTTAAGGAGTTTGCCGATGGTAGAGCGCGTATGACAATTCATATTCCGAGCCACGTTGCAGTCGTTATGGATGGCAACGGGCGCTGGGCTAAGCAACAGGGATTGCCTCGAACTGCAGGACATGAGGCAGGGGAGGCGGCACTCTTTGACGTAGTAGCTGGTGCGATTGAATATGGGGTTAAAGAGATTAGTGCCTATGCATTTTCAACTGAAAATTGGCGCAGATCCCCGGAGGAAGTTAAGTTTTTAATGGGCTTTAACCGCGATGTAATCAGACGCCGCCGCGATGAGATGAATGAGATGGGTGTTCGAGTTCGCTGGGTTGGTCGACCTAAGCGCCTATGGAGCAGCGTTATCAACGAACTTGAAGCGGCTGAAGAGTTAACTAAGAAGAACAAGGTTTTAACGTTAAACATGTGCGTTAACTACGGTGGTCGCTCAGAGATAGTCGATGCCGCCACAGAGCTGGCACGTGATGTAAAGCGTGGAAAAGTAAAAGCGGATTCGATAACTGAGAAGACATTTGCAAAGTATTTGGATTCACCAACAATGAGTGATGTGGACTTGTTTTTGCGCTCATCTGGCGAACAGCGCACGAGCAACTTTTTGCCGTGGCAATCGGTCTACGCCGAGTTTGTATTCATGGATGTTCTATGGCCCGATGTCACACGTAAAACACTCTGGGCTGCAATAGAGGAGTATTCAAAGCGCGATCGCAGGTTTGGAAAAGCGTAAAAAATTAGCACTTGCTACAGAGGCCAAAAATCTCTGCAGTATGTCCGACATCCCTAAAGCCATGCTCCTCTGCCAGCGATTTCGCCCATTTTTCAACTGCGCCACCCTCAATCTCGATGGTATCGCCACAGCCTTTGCAGACAAGATGATGATGGTGACCATCCCCGCATAATCGGTAGATCGCCTCGCCATCTTCACGGCGCAAAATATCTACGATTTTGTCATTGACGAGAGATTGAAGTGCACGATAGACCGTTGTAAGTCCAATGCTTTGGCCTTCGCGTTGCATGAGTCGATAAACCTCTTGAGCGCTTGCGAATCCACCTGCGCGTTCAAGAGTATTTAGAACTCGAGGATTAGATCGACTCAACCGATGTTCCCCACGATAAGCCACATTGCTACGACACCGGTCACCGTTGCCACCATCGTCATCCTCGATGGGTGACGTGAGTGCGCTTCAGGTAAAATATGAGATGTTGCAAGATAGATAACAAAACCTGAAAACATTGCTAAGTAGAGCGCTAAGGAAGCGTCACTAATTACGACGTACGTGCCAAGGGCAGCGCCACCTATACGCATGACTGCATCTAGTCCCAGTAGCGCAATAGCTCTCTTAGTCCAATGCCCACTCTTGATTAATAGAGAAACGGTATTGAGACCATCTGAAAATGCATGCGACAAAATTGCAATGAAAACGGCCAGCCCCAAAGCGTTACTGATCTTAAACGACAGACCCAGTGCAACTCCATCTAGAAAAACATGTCCACCCATTGCAAGTGCGCCGAGAGTTCCAGCGATATTGGCAGAGTGATTATGTTCATGTCCGTAGTCAGATTCTGCAGGTTCGTGAGAGCCAAAAATCTGCTCAGCAAAGTGCAGAGCGAGAAATCCAAGAACAAAGGCGATAGAAACAACGGGTACATTGCCAAAAGTATTGGTATTGAGCTCGAAGACTTCGGGTAACAGGTCGAAGGCGACCAACCCAAGGAGTAGGCCGGCGGAAAGACCGAGTACGAGATGCAGGCGATCGCGTGAACGGATAGCAAGGAAGCCACCCGCAGAGGTAGCGATGGCTGTTATGGCGGCCAGGCCGATTGCGATATTCATAGCCTGACCGTATCACAAATGAAAATGATTATCATTATCATAAGGATTTTCAGCTCGCCACTAGGCTCACACCATGCATGCAATCGCACGATTTTCTATCCCACTTGGTGAAGCCAGCGCATTTCGCGCCCAGCTCGAGAGCGTTCGAAACGTATTAGCCGAGGCGTCTGGATATATAGATGGCGTAATTGGGCAAAATCTCGATGATCCAACGCTCTGGCACTTATCGACTAACTGGGAAAATGTCGGTTCTTATCGAAGGGGCTTAAGCTCAACTCGCGCAAAATTAGAAGCGATTCCAATTCTGGCCCGTGCAATCGATGAACCTGGTGCGTACGAGTAAACTTAAAGCCACGCAAAGTAACACCAGTTGCTTTTCGCCGACAGCCAGCCGGATGGAGAATATTGTGGCAACGGATCGTTTAGAAAATATCGTAGCTCTTGCAAAACGTAGAGGCTTTGTCTACCCCTCATCTGAGATTTATGGTGGGCTGCGAGCATCGTGGGATTACGGCCCGTTAGGCGTTGAGCTAAAAAACAATGTCAAGCGCCAATGGTGGAAAGCAATGGTTACAGGGCGAGAAGATGTTGTTGGTCTTGACTCATGCGTAATTTTATCCAAAGAGGTCTGGGAAGCATCGGGCCACATTGCAACTTTTAGTGATCCGCTCACCGAATGCACTGCATGTCATAAGCGATATCGCGCAGATCATTTGATGGAGGCCTATGAGGCCAAACATAAAAAAGAGGCGGCCTCACTCGCAGAGATTAACTGCCCTGCATGTGGCAACAAGGGCCAGTTCACTGAACCAAAACAATTTAGCGGGATGTTAAAGACGTACCTTGGACCCGTTGAAGATGAATCAGGGCTGGCATATTTGCGTCCAGAGACTGCACAGGGAATCTTTATTAACTTTGATCAAGTGATGACAACATCACGCAAAAAACCACCATTTGGAATTGGACAGATTGGTAAGTCTTTCCGAAATGAAATTACTCCAGGAAACTTTATTTTTCGTACACGCGAATTTGAACAAATGGAGATGGAGTTCTTTGTTGTTCCCGGAACTGACGAGGACTGGCATCAATACTGGATTGATACACGCATGGCCTGGTATATAGATTTAGGTATTAATCCAGAGCGTCTGCGTATCTTTGATCATCCAAAAGAGAAGCTCTCACATTACTCAAAGCGCACCGCAGATATCGAATACAAGTTTGAATTTACTGGAACTGAATGGGGCGAGCTCGAGGGCATTGCTAACCGCACTGACTTTGATTTAAAAGCGCACTCGGCCGCCTCTGGAAAAGACCTCTCTTACTTCGATCAGGAAAAGGGCGAGCGCTGGACTCCATATGTAATCGAGCCTGCAGCCGGCGTTGATCGTTGCACACTCACTTTCTTAATGGATGCCTTCACCGAAGATGAGGCACCTAATAGCAAGGGAGAGATGGAAAAGCGAGCAGTGTTAAAGCTCGACCATCGCTTAGCGCCAATTAAAGCTGCAGTCCTGCCGCTTTCTCGTAACGCTGATCTATCACCTAAAGCCCGTGACTTAGCAGCGCGATTGCGCAAGAACTGGAACATTGACTTTGATGATGCCGGTGCAATCGGTCGTCGCTACCGCCGACAAGATGAAATCGGTACCCCTTACTGCATCACTATCGACTTTGAAACCTTAGAAGATAATGCAGTCACAATTCGCGATCGCGACACAATGGCACAAGAGCGCATCGGCATAGACAATGTCGAAGCATGGCTTGCGCCACGTCTACTAGGTTGCTAAAACCACTTCTACTGCCTCTGGCAAGCGGTGATCACTTTATTGATCCACCGGTTGTTTTAGCACCCATGGCTGGAATAACTAATGCACCTTTTCGTACGCTATGTCGCGAACAGGGCGCAGGATTATTTGTCTCTGAAATGGTTACTGCGCGCGCATTAATAGAGCGGCGTCCAGAAACTCTGCGCATGATCGTTCCTGGTAAAGATGAGTGGCCACGCTCTGTCCAGCTATATAGCGTTGATCCAACAACGATGCGGGCCGCGGTAACGATGATCGGAAAAGAAAACTTAGCCGATCATATTGATATGAACTTTGGTTGCCCGGTTCCGAAGGTGACACGCAAAGGCGGGGGAGCGGCACTTCCTTACAAGCGAAAACTATTTGCAAATATTGTCCAAGCGGCCGTTGAGGCAGCCAAGCCATTTGGAATCCCTGTCACCGTTAAGATGCGAATTGGGATTGATAGTGATCACCACACATATTTGGAGGCTGCGCAATCTGCCGCAGATTTAGGTGTTGCATGGGTGGCACTTCATGCACGTACTGCGGCGCAAATGTACGAGGGTAAATCCGATTGGTCGGCGATAGCCCGCCTTGTTGAGCACTTAAAGCCAAGCGGAGTACCAGTTTTAGGCAATGGCGATATCTGGTCGGGGAGCGATGCCCTCAATATGGTGGCGCAAACTGGTTGCGCAGGAGTAGTTGTTGGACGTGGATGTTTAGGCCGCCCATGGTTATTTGCAGATTTAGTCTCCTCTTTGCAGGGCAATGAAAAAGAGTTAACGCCAACACTTCACCAAGTACGTGAAGTGATGTTTAGGCATGCGAATCTAATTGTTGAGTATCTAGAGTCAGAAGATCGTGGCATGCGCGATATGCGCAAACACATGGCCTGGTATTTAAAGGGCTTTCGTGTCCCACGCGAAATTCGCCATGATTTAGGAATGGTCAGCTCGTTAGAAGAGATGCGCGGCCTGCTTGATCAATTAGAGGATCAGCCATATCCAGTCGAAGTTGGCGATAAGCCACGCGGACGTACAAGTCATGGCCGCCCACCTACTTTGCCAGATGGTTGGCTCAATGATCCCGATGAACTTGTTCATGTTGAACTCGAAGATGCGTTTTCAGGGGGATAGATGTTTCTATTTCGCTGGATTCGTCGCACCTTGACATTGATTATTATCATCGCATTAATTGCACCTGGTTACGCCGTTTCAAAAGTTTGGCGTGCCGCCAATAACCCAATTGTCCGTAACGCAGATGTCATCGTGGTTCTCGGTACGGCGCAGTTGAATGGAAAGCCCGGAGAGGCGTTAGAGGCTCGATTAGTTGAAGCTAAAAGAATCTTTGATTTAGGTTTGGCTCCAACGATTATTACAGTTGGTGCAGGCGCACCGGGTGATCGCACAACAGAGGCGGCATCGGGTAAGGCATGGCTGCGTAGTCACGGTGTTCCGGCTAAGAAGATCACTGCAATAGAAGAGGGTCGCGATACTTTAGTAAGCACTAAAGCTTATGCAGCACTGATGAAAAAACG
>CAXNOC010000021.1:0-18819 GCA_964203745.1 Candidatus Planktophila sp. | reverse complement strand
GGCAGAGCCGGTTCTCGAACTATTGATCTGTTTCATTCAGTACAGTTTATTCTTTTATTACTTATTTCCTACAGCTGCAGGCCAAGCGGTCTTCAAATAAACGACGGCCGCTTTTGCTTGATCAGATGTAGCAGCGTCTGCCGATACTTTGCTCTTACCGATAGCTGCAACACCTGCAGGTGATGTACGGCGAGTTGCCACCATGCGTAACCACAGAGTTGGAGTTGCTCCTCCAGCTGCCCAGATATTTGCACCCTCTTCGCTAAATACGTATTCCATCCAGAGACGAGCACACGCTGGGTGTGGAGCCCAAGCAGAAACAGCAGAGTTATATGTTGAACCGACTGATGCTGGCGTAAACATCTTCCAACTCTTTCCTGCAGCTGTCATCAACTTTTGAACTCCAACCATGAGGTATCCATTATCGATGACGACAGGTGTTTGACCGGAAGCTATCGTTGCAGGAGTTGGGTTTACATTGATGAAGTTTCCAACCTCTTTAAGCTTCTTAAAGAAAGCGACACCTTTAGAAAGATCATCAAAACTTCCACCGACTGCCTTATTGATCATCAAAACACCATTTAGCGCAGCACCTGAAATAAGTGGATCTCCATTCAGGGATACCTTGCCCTTAAACTTAGGCAATAGAAGATCTTCGAGCTTAGTGATTGTGCCTAATTCTCCGTTGTAACCAATTGTCATAGTTCCGGTGTAGTTAGGAGTGAATTCGCCGGTAGAAGACTTTGCTGCAGCACCTAGAAGGTACCGCCATTTAGTTACCTTGTAAGGAGCGAAAGTTCCAGTGCCTGCATATTTAGCTGCAACTGCGAGCGAGATGTCAAATACATCTGGTGAGCGTGACGTCCCCTTGTTTGCAATTGCTGCATCAATTTCATCTTGAGATCCAGCTTCTGGATCAGCTTCGTCGATCTTCACACCGTACTTTGCCTTGAAGCCTGCAAGCATGCTTGCATAATCTGCCCAGTAATGTGGAAGGGCAATAACGTTTAGTTGTCCTTCTTTCTTGCATTCAGCTTCTATTCCGGCAAGTCGTCCGCCTTGAGCGGCAACAGTAACTTTGGAGTAATCAGTTGCTGCTGATGCAGTTGAAATGCTTAGTACAGGAATCGCGATTACAACAGCGAGGGCCATTGCAAGGGATCCGCTAGTGATTTTTGAAAATTTCACTCAGTTCCTCCTATTAGTAAGTGGTATGTGCTTATCTCATACATCCTTATTTCTTACAGTACACGTGTTGACCTCAAGAAATCTGGAATTTTGTACTTACGATGGTCTTCGCTTTTCGAAGACCTTTACGCTCATTCTCCATAAAACTTCTGTTCATTAAAGCCTTAAGTTGTTGGTAGTAATCTATCGACTAGTGGTTGCAAATGTCTACTTGCACCCTAAACAAATGGCCAACCCAGGGTTAACATTTAACGACCCGAAAAGTAGCCAGTGTTGAATCGCTCGCATAGGCAATGCGCACGCCAGCCGATTGAGTAGCTGTTAGGCCTTCAATTATAACTTTAGTTAATAATTCACCTGGAGCCACGACGGCTACGCCTGGGGGATAAGGCGCGATCAAGTCCGCAGAGATGCGGCCAACGGCCTGTTCTGCAGCGACCATTTCAGTATCTGAAAAGTAGGCATCACGCATTGAAATCGAAACCTTTGGAACTACGGACCAGCTCAAAGATGTCGCTGTGGGGCGTGGGTTTGTCTGCAGTGCAGTAAGGATGGGAATGAGCGCTTGCGCTAGCTCACCGAATTCAACTGTTGAATCGGCCAAAGTAGCCAAAAAGACGACGGTATCGCTATCTGCCATTTCAACGCGGATATTTTGAGATTGGAGCGCCTTTTCAATCTCAACACCTGATGCGCCTAATTGATTTGCGCGCAAGACTATTTTTGTTGGGTCAAAACGGCCGGCCGGAAAATCAGATGGGAAAAGAAAAATGGGCAAATTAAAGTTTGATTGAACCGCGTTCTTAAAAGCCTCAACGTTTGAAACTAATGCAGAAATCAACTCTTGGCCCCGAGTTTGTAAAAGCGCTCGGCAGCCATCAATGGATGCCAGAGGTGCACCAGCGGGTGATGTCGTGTGTGTTGTCTCAAAACTCTGCTCGATGCGATCTAAATTCAAGTACTTTCCCTGCGCAATCAGAAGAGCTGATGCGCTGTAGCCCGGCAAAGCCTTATGTGTACTCGTTATTAATGCATCGGCTCCCAAAGTTAAACAGTGGGCGGGTACTGATGAAGAAAAACCAAAGTGGCCGCCCCATGCCGCATCAACTATGACGGGAATTGCGTGAGCATGTGCCGCTTTAATCAGTGCGGGCAGATCCGATAGCGTGCCTAAATAACCGGGCTCAGTTAATAAAAGTGCGATGGGTCTTTGTTCGATAACTCTTTCAAATTCGCTGACGGGGATTCCGATTGGCACACCGGTTACCAGATCAATTTGCGGAGCTAACCAGATTGGCTCTAAGCCCGCCAGCACCAGCGCGCTTAAGACTGAGCGATGCGCGGTGCGCGACAAGGCAACTTTGTCTCCTGGTTTTCCGAGGGCCAAAATAATCGCTTGATTTGCATGCGTTGATCCGCCCGTTGAAAATCTCGCATAGTCAGCGCCCCACAACGTTGCAGCTAACGCTTCGGACTTTCTTAATACCTGATTACTTAATTTAATCTCATCGAGACCACCATATAAAGGGGTATCGCTATCAACAACCAAACCAAGGCCTGCATCTAAGCGTCCCGCCCGCTGCTTGTGCCCTGGGATAGTAAAGGGTTGGCGCTTGCTCTCGAAGTAGGAGAGATAGGCATCTAATAACGGTGCCGAAACTCTCAGTGAACTCATGGTGTAAGCCTAACTTTTCGGGCGGTGCATGGGAAATATGGCCTTAGACTTTCTCCATGAATACTTTGACTAATCTGACCCAAGAACGCCGTCTGGTTACTGCAATTCCGGGACCAAAATCTATTGAGGCGCTTAAGCGTCGCAGTGAGGCAACTTCTGGGGGATTGGGAATGGCGATTCCCGTCATCATCGAACGGGCAAGTGATGCGATTCTGCTCGACATTGATGGCAATCAGATAATCGATCTAGGTTCAGGAATCGGCGTCACCAATGTTGGTAACTCAGCTAGCCGAGTTGTCGATCGTGTGATCGAACAAGTACAAGCATTTACACACACCTGTTTTACGGTAGCTCCATACATGAACTACATCGAAGTCTGCGAAAAATTAAATGCAATTACACCAGGAACACATAAGAAGAAGTCATTACTAGTTAACTCAGGTGCCGAAGCAGTTGAAAACGCCGTCAAGATTGCACGCCATTACACAAAGCGTCCAGCTATCGTCGTTTTCGAACACAGCTACCACGGCCGCACTAATTTAACTATGGCACTTACCGCAAAGAACATGCCATACAAAGAAGGCTTCGGTCCATTTGCTCCAGAGATTTATCGCGTACCAATGCCATATTCATTTCACTGGATAGGCGATCAGGCAACGATCTCTGAAGATGCAATTGAAATGGTCACACACAAAATTGATAAAGAGATTGGCGCGCACAATGTTGCCGCGATTTTAATCGAACCAATTCAAGGCGAAGGTGGATTCATAGTTCCACCTAAGGGTTTCATGCCGGCGCTTGCAAAGTACTCTGCTGATAATGGGATTGTCTATATTGCCGATGAAGTACAAACTGGCTTTGCCCGTACCGGTCATATGTTTGCCGTTGAAGATGAAAACGTTGTGCCAGATATTATGGTCACCGCTAAAGGAATTGCCGGTGGACTTCCGCTCGCCGCTATTACAGGTCGCGCCGAGATTATGGATTCAGTGCATGCTTCAGGTTTGGGTGGAACATTTGGTGGAAATCCAATCGCATGCGCCGCAGCACTTGGAGCACTTGAAACGATGGAGGAAGAAAACCTCATTGCACGCGCTCAACACATCGGGCAGATCTTGGGTGATTCTCTCCGCACGCTACAAAAGAAATATCCAATTATTGGTGAAGTTCGCGGACGTGGTGCGATGCAGGCAGTTGAATTAGTAGAGGCCGGCACTAAGAATCCAAACACTGCAGCCATGAATGCCGTTGTTAAGTACTGCCAGAGCAAGGGCGTATTAGTCTTGACTGCTGGCACTTATTCAAACGTGATCCGCTTCTTACCTCCACTGGTAATTACCGATGAGCTACTGAATGATGCTCTGAATGTATTAGAAGAGGGATTTGCCTCTCTTTAATCCAAGTGAGAGTGGTAACGAGTTAAATCCTCGTCGCTCACTTCTGGCCAATCGCGTGCCGTAGCTCTCACACCATGTTGCTTGAAGGCATTGATCTTGATTTTCATATCAGGATTAACGCCTTTGAGCCATACGGCAGTCTTTATTAACTCATCATCTGAATCATTGTGGCCCGGCACAAGCAGTAAGCGCACTTCAAATAACTTACCTATTGAATCAAGATATTTAATTGATTCCAATACAACTGCATTAGAGCTTCCTGTTAAGGCAATATGGCTTGCATCATCGAGGGCCTTTAGATCTAGCATGACACCATCGGTATAAGGGGCAAGCAATTCCCAGACCTCTTTCGGTGCATTGCCATTACTGTCGATAAAAGTTGTAAGAGAAGAAAACTCAGGGCGTTTTTTTATCTCTTTAAACAGATCAACTACAAACTCATGTTGCACAGTGGCCTCACCACCTGAAACCGTGATACCTGAGATATAGGGCATTGATGCACGAATCTCCTCTAGAACTTCAGGAACACTCATTTCATTGGCCCGCGGAGTATTAAGCGGAATCGTCTGTGGGTTGTGGCAGGCCAAACAGTTGAAGTTACAACCCTGTAAAAAAATAACAAAGCGATTTCCTGGGCCATCGACCCAGGAAAAAGGTATGAGGCTAGCTACCTGCGCTTGGTGAGCTTTCAGCACTCGTCACCCTCTTCACCGAACGTTGATCGACATGCGAATCGGCAACCGAGCCCGCACCTAGATAAGTACTGCTATGGCGCGCACTTGGTAACTTAGCAAGATCGGACTTGCGAACCAAATAACCAGTAATCCGAATAAAGTCGTTGCTATCTAAGTTAAAAGTAAAATCACGCATTCCACTTTTGAATGCGCCTCTGATTACATCGACAACTGCCTGTGGGTTCTGTACTGCAGTGTCATCGAAGGAGAGAACGTCACTAATACCTGAATTGAAGAGATGATGGTGGCGGGCTACCGTCTTTAAGTGCGCGATAAGTGGAGGCTCTGTGCCAATCGGGATACGGGTCCCAGCTGTAACCCCAATGTCTAAATCGATGCCTGATTGTGAATGCAAGAAGGCGTGTCCATTATTTCCTTTGCAATATGGCATTTTTCGTTCGGCAACCCATGCGGCAATAAAAGATGTAATGCGATAGCCCAAATCATCGGCGGCTGGACTGTGTCCATACGTGCCATCAATGCCTTCACGTGCCATCAATATATTCACTGCCTCTGCAAGACCAAACAATCCAAACATCGCTGAGAACTTATCTATATCTAACAGACCCTCATTAACTAACCAACTGGATTCAAAGAAATGCGACTCTTCAACTAAATAGAGAATACGAGATTCCATAAGCTCTGCCGTTAAATCTAAGTAATAAGGGAGTGTGGTTTCAAAGAAAGCTTCAATATCGCCGTCTGCTGCCTCAACGGTTGCCTTTAAGTTGATACGGACCAGAGTATGCGAACCTCCACCAATCTTGAGCGAGTTATAGCAACTGACTGCTGCATAGTCTGGGCCCAAATCGGATTGCATCATCACGTCATTAATAAAATGAGGCTTACCACAGGCAAAGACTGTCTTTACCGCATCCAATATGTATTCATCACTCGTCAGAACTGGGTCAACTTTGAGTGAGATATTTGGAACAACTTGCAGTAATTCACGCTCTAACTTAAAGATCATCTTTGAGACTCGGTTATAGACCGGACTTAGATTTGTATGGGCAAATGCATCAGGAAACATTCGATCCAAACTGATCCAGAAACGCTTTAACTTCGCATATAGATCCTCATCGATTACACCTTCGATATAAGGAAGCAACAATGTGTCTAAATCGCCAAAGTAGACTGGATATCCAGTAATAGATGGGGTTGCTGAGTACATAATCAGAAGAAATGCCAGAGCATCATCTAGATCTTTCGCAGGTGGAAGCTCTAGAAATGCAGAACCATTGACCAATACCTTTTTATAATCGGGTAATAAATAACGAGGTCGATAAGGCGCATTACCCTCATACATATCGCAGATGATTCGATTAGAGAGTGCATCGCTACATTGCTTACGAACCGCCGGAGGGTCGAGAAGATTTTCAGCCAAATTAGCAAGGCCGGCCACTCGTTGCCGATAGGTATATTTCGGGTCGGTCACCATGTCTCGGATATTTTCTAGAGAAGTCATGTTTTTATCATAAGATTAAAAAAAGATTTAGAGCAGATGAAAACCACTCAAATGAAGGTCAGGGAGTGCTGGCGCTCAGACTTAACTCTCTAACTTGTAACCTAGCCCACGAATAGTTTGAATCAAGGTGGGGTTAGCCGAATCAACTTCGATCTTTGATCGAAGCCTCTTAATATGCACATCTAGAGTTTTTGTATCGCCAAAGTAGTCTCCGCCCCATACGCGATCGATCAACTGAGAGCGCGTCAGGACTCGACCAGAGTTGCGCATGAGGAATTCAAGAAGCTCGAACTCCTTTAATGGAAGCGCAATAGGGTTTCCATTAATCGAGGCCTGATGACGTGCGGTATCTAATCTAATTGGCCCCACTGAAATTACTTCCAAATCACCGTTTAAGTCAGCATCGGAAATTCCGCGACGAAGGACGGCCTTTATTCGTGCAATTAACTCACGTGAAGAATAAGGCTTTGTTACATAATCATCGGCGCCAAGTTCAAGACCTACGACCTTGTCGATTTCGGCATCTTTGGCCGTCAACATAATTATCGGAACTTGGGAAGTAGTGCGAATAGTTCGGCAGACATCTACCCCTGAAATCTCTGGAATCATGAGGTCGAGAAGAATTAAATCGGCACCCTCTTTTGCAAATGTATTCAGAGCTGCGCGGCCATCTTCGGCCACGCTCACTTCGAAGCCTTCTTTGCCAAGCAGATATGCCAAAGCCTCAGAAAAAGAGCTCTCATCTTCGACGATTAGTATTTTTGTCATTCTGAACTCTCCGTAGGTAGTGAGTAGACGGGTAATCGGAGAGAGAAAGTGCTCCCGACATTTTCAACGCTCCAAATTTTTACTTCGCCGCCATGTTTAGAGGCAACGTGTTTTACGATTGATAGGCCGAGTCCAGTGCCACCAGTTTGGCGCGACCGAGCTGGATCAACGCGGTAGAAACGTTCAAAGATGCGATCTTGTTCGGCTTCGGAGATGCCAATTCCTTGATCCGTTACTGCGATATTTATTACCCCATTTTCTATCGTGGTCGAGATTGAGACTTTTGTGTTTTCAGGCGAATAATTAATAGCATTCTCAACCAAGTTATGGATAGCCATAATCAATTGATCGCGATCTCCGAGAACAACTGCAGGGGTCGTCTCTGAGTATGTAACAGTTATATTTCTATTATCAGCTGCAATCTGGCATTGATCGATTGCCTCGCGAATCATGTATTCAACGCCAACTTCCTGAGCAAGTTGTAATGGATCGGAATCTTGTACCCGAGACAAGTTAATAATCTCTTGGACTAAATCTGTTAAGCGCTTGGCCTCTGACTGCATACGCGTAGCAAACTTTACGACGGATTCAGGATCATCCTTTGCACCAAGGACGGCTTCACTTAAGAGTGAGAGCGCACCAATTGGTGTTTTCAACTCATGCGAAATATTGGCAACGAAATCACGTCGGACATCATGTACGCGTTGAGCCTCGCTCTCATCACTGACAAGGACTAGAACGAGATCATCTTTTGTTAACGGAAGGACCTTTACGGTGAGCTCATGTTTTCCTTCACCGATTGGACCCCGGGGGAAATCAATTTTGCCTACCTGCTGGCTATGGGTGCGTCGAACTACTCGAATTGTTGCCAAGAGTTCTGAGCTTTGAATTCGATCATCCTTTAGCACGCCTAGAGTTTCGATACCAGGGGTGATAAATAGCGGGATTTCGCCGGGGGCTAAAATCATGGAGTCGCCATCTAGTAGGTCGAGAGTTTCCAGGAGCATTTCAGGCAGAGCCCTAGGGTCTGTGGCATCCAAGTCCCTGCGCAAGAACTTCATGTCGCCACTCTATAGGCTCAAATTGGCAGTTTACCTTCCGTTCACCTAAGCATCGCCTTCTATTCATCACCTCCACATAGGTTTTGCGCCATGGCCCTCATTAGATCAGTTTTCCAAGACGAGCTCGATAGCGTCTCTCAATCCCTCGTAGACCTTACTGAGATGGTTTCAACATCAATGTCAAAGGCAACTTTAGCAATTCTGAACTGCGATTTAAATCTCGCCGAAGAGATCATCGCAAATGATGAAAAGATCGATGAGTACCAACACGAAATTGATAACCGTATTATTGACATCATCGCTCGCCAGCAACCCGTTGCATCGGATTTGCGCGCGCTCGTCGCTGCACTGCGCATGGGCTCGGACTTAGAGCGTATGGGCGATCTTGCACACCATGTCGCCAAACTCGCAAGACTTCGCCACCCAGCTTGTGCAATTCCACCAGAATTAGTTGGAATTGTTACTGAAAAAGGTCGGGTAGCGGTAGCGCTAACAATAAAGACTGGTGTGGTCATTGCAACAAGAAATACAGAGATGGCTCTAGAGGTTGAAAAAGATGATGATGAGATGGATGCATTGCATCGTCAGCTTATCAGTCGCCTCATTGAACCAAATTGGCAGCACGGTATTGAAACTGCAATTGATTTGACTTTACTGGGCCGTTATTACGAACGATATGCCGATCACGCCGTTTCAATATCTCGTCGCGTCTATTTCCTCGTGACTGGTAAGTACGCCTCGTAAATGACAATCACACAACCAACTCTAATTCCAGCTCCGAGAGAATTAACGACAAAACCACGGCGTTCTGATCAAGTATTTCGAGGTATCGTGACTATCGGCGGCATGGCCTCTTTAGTTATTCTTGGGTTAATTGCGCTATTCCTTTCACTCAAAGGAGTGCATATTCTTAAAGAAGAAAAATTTGGTTTTATCTCAACATCTAAGTGGGAAGTCATCACCGATGACTCCGGGTCGATTGCAGAGTCCTCTTTTGGAATCGGCGCAATGTTGGTTGGTACTTTTCTCTGCTCGCTTATTGCGATAATTGTCGGAGTTCCTGTCGCTGTTTTGGGTGCGCTTTACCTTACTTTTTACGCTAAAGGCGCCGCTAAAAAAATATTGGTATCACTTATCGACCTTATGGCTGCATTTCCCTCACTCCTTTATGGCTTCTGGGGCTTCTTTATTTTTATGTCCAGCGCTGAATACTGGGCGAAACTTCTGAATAAATACTTAGGATTTATTCCTTTCTTTAACGTGCCTGCCCCAATCTTTGAGCGCTCACCATTTATAGCAGGTCTAGTTCTAGCGATAATGATTATTCCAATTGTTACTTCGATTTCGCGAGAGATTTTTGATCAAACTCCACTCGATAGAATTCAAGCCGCTTACGCACTTGGAGCTTCAAAATTGGCCATGATTCGTGCCGTTGTTATTCCGTATGGCCGCGGAGGAGTCATTGGTGGAGCAATGCTTGGTTTAGGTCGCGCAATGGGCGAAACCGTTGCCGTTTATTCAGTTTTAAATGTTGTCTATCAGATAAATTGGCAAGTCTTGTTTGGTGCTGGCGGAAATGTTGCCTCACTTATTTTACTTAAATTTGGCGAGGCTGGCCCATACGAAGTTGACGCCCTTATGGCAGCCGGACTAATCCTCTTCATACTTACCCTTTTCGTCAATGCAGTTGCCGACCTCTTGATAAATCGCTTCGGAGGTAAAGGACGATGACTTTAATTTCTGTGCCAGAGCCACAAAGGCCGTGGGAAACAACCATGAAGCAACGTGCTTCTACCGCATCAATTCTGGTGGCTGCAGCTTTGATTAGCTGGATCTTGATTGAAGTGACAGGGCTTAATGGAAAAGCAGGATATCTGACATCGTTTTTTCTTACCTCAACGATTCTAATTTTTATTCAACAGTTCCGTTTGCGTGATGTGGCTGCAGCGAAAGACTCGTTGTTGGGCAGTTTTGCACTTCTTGGAATGGTCATTACAGTGATTCCAATTGTAAGTATTGTCTCCACAGTTGTAGTAAAAGGTTACAAGGGAATTCACTTTGGATTGTTTATTCATGACATGGCTTTGAACTCAGTTAACGATCCAATAAATCAAGGTGGATTACTGCACGCCTTAGTTGGAACAGTCATAATGGTGGGTGGAGCGCTTATTATCAGTTTCCCTATCGGCGTTCTCACAGCCCTCTACTTGACTGAAATCCGTGGCAGGCTTTCAAGGCCGATTAAGTTTTTGGTTCAAGCGATGAGCGGTGTCCCATCAATTGTTGCAGGCTTGTTTATCCTCTCGAGTTTAGTTTATCCAGTAACAAAGTCACTGTCGGGGTTGATGGGCTCGTTTGCTCTTTCTATATTGATGATTCCAACCATCGCTCGCACCGCAGAAGAGATGTTGCGCTTGATTCCCCATGAATTACGCGAGGCTGGTGTGGCACTTGGTGGCACGCAATGGCGGACAGTTGCTGGTGTCATTCTTCCAGCTGCAAAAAGTGGTTTGGTGACGGCGATTATTTTGGGCATGGCAAGAATCATTGGTGAAACAGCACCCCTCCTACTAGTTTCCGGCGGCGGCGATTCCCTTAACCTCAACCCAACATCTGGTGCGATGGGCTCTCTTCCTTATTACATCTGGAAAGCGTTTTTAACTGGCGGAACTGATGAAGCATTTGCGCGTGCATGGGGAGGTCTTTTAGTTCTCCTTGCCTTCATCTTTATTTTATTTGGTTCAGCCCGCTTTATAAGTGGAAGAAAGGTCAATTGAAATGACTAATAGCAATGAAAGAATTGAACCAAGCCCCAACGACAAGGCACCGGAGAAAAAAATGCAGACTCAAGTAACCCCCAGCTCACTCGCAAATGTCGCCGGAGATCGTGAACTACGTATTCCGGGCACTGAGATGCTCGGAATTGGACTAGAAACCCGTGGAGTGCATGCCTGGTTCGGAAAGAAGCACGTCCTATCTGATGTTTCTTTAGATTTTGCCGCTGGAACAGTTACTGCCTTGATCGGACCATCAGGGTGTGGAAAATCAACTTTTCTGCGAACTCTGAATCGAATGCATGAGTTCATTCCAACGGCCGCCCTTGCCGGTCAGGTTTTACTTGACGGCCGAGATATTTATGCACCCGGAACTGATGTGACCAAGATTCGTCTAAATGTTGGCATGGTTTTCCAGAAGCCAAATCCATTTCCTTCGATGACTATTGGGCAAAATGTTCTCTCCGGGTTAAAGCTTGCACAGATTAAGAGAGGCAATACCGACGACTTGCTTGAGTCCTGTTTGGAGAGAGCAGGTTTATGGAGCGAAGTTAAGGACCGCTTAAATGAGCATGGAGGAGCACTTTCAGGAGGCCAACAGCAGCGCTTATGTATTGCCCGGTCTCTTGCCGTTGAGCCTCAAGTACTCCTCATGGATGAGCCATGTTCTGCTCTTGATCCAGGGTCGACCTTTAGAATTGAGCAGACAATATCGGAACTTGCAAAGACCATGACTATCGTCATTGTGACCCACAATATGCAGCAGGCTGCCCGTGTCTCTGATTACACGGCCTTCTTCCTCTCAGATGGCGGCCCAGGAGTTATGGTTGAAGTGGCACCTACCAGCAAGATTTTCTCATCGCCTGTTGATAAGCGAACTGAAGATTACGTCACTGGTCGTTTTGGTTGATTCTATTTGTTCACTTAGTAAATGCCTGGATTTAACCTGCTCATTGCTCTTTGGTAACCAGCGCTCAATACGTTTAGAGGCGTAAAGGATTTATCCTCAAACGAAAGGCTCACAATGAAGTTTTCTACAAAAGCAAAAGCATTTGCTATTGCCGCTCTAATTGCAGTATCAACTGCACAGCCAGCACATGCAGTTGATTTAACGGGATCCGGAGCTTCATTCGTTGATCCACTTCTTCAAGCATGTAAGGCAGGCTTTGCCAAGGCTTCAGGCCACTCTTATGTTTACTCTTCAACTGGTTCAGGAACAGGTAAGAAAAACTCTGATTCAAAAATAGGAGATTTTTGGTTCTCGGATTCAGCTCATACGGCTTCAACTAAGCGTTCAACTGTCTACCACGCTCCAATTATTGCCGCCCCAATTGCAATTCTTGTGAATCTTCCAGCCAAGAAAGACATCTATCTCAGCGCGTCGACCGCCGCAAAAATCTTTGCAGGCGAAATCACAAAGTGGAATGATCCAGCAATCGCTGCAGACAACAACCGTTCAGTTACTACAACTGTTTATCGTAAAGATGCGACTGGAAATGTTAAAAAGGACAGCAAAGGAAATCCAGTAGTACTTCGAACTGGTTCAAAGACCATCTATTACACACTTCCAAATAAGCCAATTAAAGTTGTTTTCCGTGCAGATGGCTCAGGCACATCAAATAACTTCACCACTTGGTTAAATGGCGTTGATCCTACCGTTTGGACAAAAAAGGGTAACGATGCATTCACAACTGCCTTCCCAGGAGATATCAATGCTCCAGCAAATATCGGCCGCATAGTCGGAGCAAATGCCTCACAGGGAATCGCCACGCTTGCTGCTAAGACACCATATTCAATTACTTATGCTGAAAAGAATTGGGGAGATGCTTATGGTCTCCGCGCAGCATATGTCAGCAACTCAACCGGTCAGTTCGTATTCCCTGACTCTGCCGCAGTCTCTGCATTCTTAGGCGAGGCTAAGCAAGAGGAAAATGGAATAGTCAAATATGACTACGCAACTAAAGTTGCTGGTGCCTACACTCTAGGAATCGTCTCGTATATGTTGATCGAAACCACATACGCAGACAAGACTAAAGGAGCAGCCGTCAAGGAACTTGCTGAATATATCCTCTCACCTGCATGTTCAGGCGGAGATCCAAAGCTTGGCTATGTAGTTGTCCAGGGAACATTCCTAGACAAGGCCAAATCTCTTATCGCAAAGATGAACAAGTAAGTACCTCTCTTTCCATAGCCATTGAGGGATGGTAATGAGAAGCGGTCGCAGCGATGCGGCCGCTTCTCTTTTCTTTTCTCGCTATAGTGACTCCATGCAGATTAATTTGGATAAAAAGTCGGGGCTCCTACTTGGCATCATCGTCGGCTTGTTAGTCATCATCATCGTGCTTTTGGTTGATAAAGTTGAGGATGATGGCAATATGGTTGAAACTAATATTGGCCAAGTACAAATCAGCAGTTAGTTTCTGCTCTTAGTCAGGTAAATGGAATCTGCTCCAGTTGACTCTGGTCAGCAGGACAACTGCAGCAATCATTGCAAGTTGAAAAATAATTCCCCAGACAGAAGTGAACTCTCTTGTAATCAAATCGCCTATTCCGTCGGCTTTAAGGTGCGAAGCGCCGGCAACATACACGGAATAAGAAATAATTCTTCCGGAAAAAAAGGCGATTGTTAAGGGAAGAAGTGGAGTCCCGATTAAACCCGCTGCCTCAAATAGTTGAGCCGATGGAAGTGGCGAAACTATGAAGAAAACCAAAACGGCGACTTTGCGCCCTGATTTCTCCTCTAGCGCTCTCTTAGCACTCTGTAGATTTTGAAGAGCTTTTCCTTTAATCCTGTATCGAAGTAAGCGTGTAAGGCGAGCCAAGTTGTATCTTCCCGTGCCGGCACAGATTGCTCCGACGATCACGATGACCCATGGCGGTAGATCTGAATTCAATGCAAAAAAGACTAAAACCGTCCATGCAGGGGGTGCAAATGCGGGGGCGAGATTAAAGAGAAGTACAACGATGGCTAAATAGGCAAGTGATTCCATTTACTAAACCACAAATACTTGGGCACTCTTTGGACTCATTTCTTTCCTGCCCTACTCATAGATTTAAGCCTATCTCTTGCTTTAGGAAGTAATCTATATTTATGGCTTCACGGCATTTAAATAGAGGGCTACTTCTCACTACGTTAATCGCCTTAGCATTGGGTTTTTTCAAAGAAGAGATATGGGCTTTTGGTGCACTTTTGGGTTTATTTCCGGCCATTTGGTGGGTAGTAAATGATTTTCGTAATAAGTTAATTGGATCTGATGTACTGGCAGTTCTCTCATTGCTTGCAACTTTTTTAACTCATGAATTCTTTGCAGGTGCAGTGATTTCACTGATGTTGGCAAGTGGACGAGTTTTAGAAAATTGGGCGGAGGGTCAAGCCGAACGACAACTCAAATCTCTACTCGCCAGAGTTCCACAGCGCTCTCAAAGATTTTCGCCAAACGGTCTGTTAGAGGATATTGAAGTAAGTGAGATAAAAGTTAACGATCACCTGTTAGTTCGAGCAGGTGAAATTACCCCAGTTGATGGCAAGCTATTGATGTCAGCCACTCTTGATGAGTCAGCTCTAACTGGTGAAGCAATTCCAATGACGAGGCACAATGGCGAATTAATTCTCAGTGGCGTTGTTAATGCAGGGGATGCATTTGAGTATCTGGCGACTAATACGGCCGATGAAAGCACCTACGCTGGCATTATTAAGTTAGTGCAGTCGGCCCAAGCGCGAACTTCGCCAGGCGTTCGTATTGCAAGCCAATGGGCATTGGCTTTTTTGCCAATAGCTCTTATCACCGCCGCTTTGGCTTGGGCTCTTACTGGTGATGTAAGCCGCGCCGTTGCTGTATTAGTAGCAGCTACACCCTGCCCACTAATTTTGGCCGCGCCAATTGCCGTGGTGTCAGGTCTATCTAAAGCAGCTAAGCATGGTGCGGTAATTAAAGGTGGCGCAATTCTTGAAGCCCTTGCACGCGCTGAGGTCGTTCTACTGGATAAAACAGGGACTGTTACACATGGAGGGCCACTGATCGATGAGATCGTAGTGTCCAGTGATTCAAATAAAGATGAGGTCTTGCAGTTGGCGGCATCGGTTGATCAATACAGCCAAAATATTGTGGCGAAAGCCCTTGTTGTATCTGCTAAAGATTTGAAGTTAGAACTCTTACAAGTTAGTGGAGTCAAAGAAGTTCCAGGCCATCATATTTCCGGAATAATTAATGGACATGAAATAACAGTTGGGCAATTAACCCAGATAGCTCCTGACTGGCTAGCGCTTTCACATCCATTGGTCGTTGCCGTCACACGTGATGGCTTTCTAATTGGTGCAATTGGTTTAAGTGATCCATTGCGCCCCGAATCTAAAGCTGTTATTGCGCGTCTGCGACAAGTTGGAGTTAAGCGAATTGCTTCGGTCACTGGAGATAAAGATTCAACAGCTCAAGAGGTTGCAGCCTCAGTCGGAATCACCGAGATCTATTCACACGTAAGCGCCCAGGGAAAATTGGATATCACTCAAAAGTTAATGAGCACTTCTAAAGGAACTGTCATTGTTGTAGGTGATGGAATAAATGACGCACCTGCCTTGGCGATGGCACATGTCGGTGTTGCAATGGGCGCACGTGGGGCTACAGCTGCAAGTGAGGCTGCCGATGTCGTGATCGTCGATGACTCAATTGTTCATTTAGTCGAAGCCATTGCGATCGCACAGGTTTCTAGGCGCAAGGCCATTCAAGCCGCTGCAATAGGATATGTCTCTCTCATTCCTTGTCATGCTCGCCGGAGCTGCCGGTATCTCTACCGCGAGTGAAGGCGCACTTGCTCAAGAGTTCATAGATGTCATTGCAATTCTCTGGGCATTGAGCGCTCTGGCAGATAAATAGCCCCATAAACTCACCCCATATGGGGTGAGGGAAAGTTGAAAATAAGGGGGGGGATAGCCCACCCTTATGCCATGAGAACGCAGCCAACTGACCTGGGAGGGGTGAGACTTCCCCGCTCTCACCCACCGGCGATCTCGAACTCATTTCTTTCGCGTAAAGAGTTGTTTTCGCTTTTTGAGGATCAAACTCCAGGGGCAACCCTTGTTGTAGCTCCAGCAGGATATGGCAAAACGACGCTGGTCTCTGAGTGGGTCCAAACAAGTGAGCGACCAACAATTTGGTACACGGCAGATATCAACGACTCATTCGAAGAATTTAAAGAGCACCTCATCGATGGAATTGAAGAGTTTATTCCGCACTGGAAATCATTAAGTACAAATTCAGATAATTCAAGGAAAGCAAGTTCAATTAAAGATCTAGTAAAAATAGTGGGTGCCTATCCTGGTCAGGTCAATTTTGTTATTGATTTTGCCCGTGGCGTGCATGAAGGAATCTTGCCATTTCGCCAGCTACTCATTGATGCCGTTCCCGATAACGTACATATGGTTATCATCCGACGAAATACATTAGATACGAGTTTGTCTCGCTATGCCTCGTTAGGTAATTTAACGTTAATTACAAGTGAGGATTTAAAGTTTTCAGATTCAGAGGTAGCTGCTGTTGCATTGATAAATAGTGTGGATTTGAGTGAGAATGGAAATGCGGCAGAGCTAAAGCTTTGTAATGGCTGGCCGGCAGCGGTGCAGCTGATGTGTAGAAATATTGGTAAAGGCAATGCCCATAGTAAGTTTTCTGATGCAATAAATGCGAATGTAAACCCATTAAACATTTTGGCTTTGGATGCTTATAACTCTTTGAGCGAAAATCATCGCAGCATGATTCTAAAATTATCATTAGTCGAAGAGTTTGATAATGAAATTGCTTTGCTGATACTAGGCGAACAGTATTCAGAATCTTTTCTAAATAAATTAGTGACCGATGGACTCTTCGTTAGTGCATCAGCAACAACGAACCGTACATTTAGATTTAACCCCCTCGTCTATGAGGCTTTAACTCAAATTCCTCAGAGTGACGAAAAAATCGCGAAGGCGACACATTCACTTTTGGCTGCACACTTTTTAGAGCGGGATAAACCCTCTAAGGCGCTGAACCATGCCTTTGCTTCGGAAGACAGAGAGTTCTTTAAGGAGATGTTTAAGTCAAATCTTCGAGAAATGGCCGATGTCGGACGCGGTGATCTACTTATAAAGTGGTCCCACTTTGCCGGTGAGGACACAGCGCATGGAGAAATGATGCGCAAAACCATAAAAGTGATTGGCCATCTGGTGAATACAGATTTCCTTAAGACAGAGGCGATGGCCGTCGAACTTGAGTCACTTTCAAAGGCAAGCGGTGAGAGTTCATTTATAAATAAGTTGTGCGCGATGGTTCGATCACACGTTTACTTTGCTCGCGGAGACTTCTCTCGGGCAGTTGAGAGTATTGAAAATGCGGTATTCAACGCGGATCAGAGCCCATCGTCGCTGCAAAGTGGGGACCACGTCGCCTTATTACGCCTTGCTGCCGGTAACGCATTTCTCCACGATGATTTTGAGGAGTTACGTAGGTGCTATGAAAGCGCCAAAGAACTTGTAGCAATCGATGTTTCGCCCAAGTCTGTTTACTATCTCAACTGCATCAATGCAATGCTCATGTACTCAGAAGGCCAATACTTCCAAGCCGCTGAAGTTGCCAGGATTGCAAGAGTGCAGGCACAAGAGAATAACTATAAAACAATAGCTGCTCCGCTAGATATGTTGATGGTTACAGTGCGGTGCTTGTTAGAGGCATCTAAGCTTGATGAAGCTGTTAAGACTTGCAATCTAATTATGGAGTTAGCACGCGAATGGGAGATTTGGCCGTGGTACTTCATGGCCGAAGGAACAATAATTAGGATTCAGATTAGTCAAGGCCAGCACTCCCAGGCCTTTGATGCGATTACTAAGCAGCGCAATCTACTAAAGGGTTTTTCCCTCAGGAATGATCTGGGTTGGTTAGTTGACATGAGCGAGATCTATTTGAAGGCCACCCTCAACGATGAGTCACGGGTTGAAGAGTTGGCTAATCGTATGCCACCGGTTGAAATGGTCAGGCAGATTCAATTGGGCTATAAGTTCATACGAGATCCAAAGAAGACAGTTATCTTGATTTCTTCGATGCCAGAGAATACCGTTCGGGAGAAAATACAAAAATGGCTTGTCGAAGCTAACGTAAACCGCGGCCATGAAAAGCAAGCTTCCGTGTCACTGTCGAAAGCTCTAGAACTCGGCGCAGAATGTGGTTATCACGAGTGCTTTTTGCGCCAAATCCATCTGTATCCACTGATCATCAAAGCCGCCGCCAACAAACCGACTATTTATCTGGAAAATCTCGCGAAAGATATGAGTGATCGGATAAATATGATCACTCATTCATCCGGTGAACTCGGAGAGAAACTCACCAACCGTGAGTTAGAGATCCTCAAACACCTGAACAGCGGAAATGCCATAAGTTCAATAGCGAAATCTCTGCATATTTCGCAGAACACAATGAAGACACATCTGCGCAATACCTATCGCAAGTTGGATGCCGATGGCCGCCATAGCGCCGTCGATAAAGCTAAGAAGCTCCTACTCATTTAAGTTTCTAAAGCCAAGGCTGGGTAGGTAGCACCCCTAACTCAACCCCACCGGCCTCTTTTATTACGAACATCGTTATGAATTCCACGCTTATCGCAAACCCCCTCCTATTGCGCATAACTGGGCAATTCAGGCAGAATTCTTCCACCAAAGGCGCATCTGTGGGGTAGGTCGACTCTCCACATTGAGCCTTAACTAACCCTCGAGGAGAACAAATGAAACTAAGACG
>CAXNOC010000020.1:0-19220 GCA_964203745.1 Candidatus Planktophila sp. | reverse complement strand
ATTTTAGATAACGCACCGGCAATAGCGCAAACTGAATTCAATTTGGCCTTTAAGACTGCAAATCGACATCTAGGTGAAAACGGAATTACGTGGGCGCAAGATGCATGGGTAGATGAAGGGGCTCCCGAGAATTATCTCGAGGCAATGAGTAGTGATTACTTTGGTGTTCGATATAACTTGGCTCTACGCGCCGATCCGGTTAACTGGCGAAAACAAATCCAATGGTTCGCTGCAACTCGCGATCTCATCGGTGATAAGCCGCATTTAACGTGCAGAACTATTAAATTCTTTGTGGATGGAGTTATTGAAGGTGGAACTGCAGCACTAAAAAAGTCTTATTTAGATGCCCCCGAATCCGTTGGGATGCCCTGCTGGAGTTGGGAAGAATTAACTGAGGCAGTGATTGCCGTTGATGCTTTAGGTTTTCAACCGCATTTACATGCCATTGGTGACGAGGGAATATTTCAGGCACTCAATGCAATTGAGGCTGCACAGTTGCGAAACGCTGAGCGTTCGCATCCGCGCCCCGTGATTACCCACGTTCAACTTGTGGATCCAGTCGATTTGAAAAGATTTGCAGATCTAAAAGTCATCGCGAACTTCGAACCACTGTGGGCTTGTGATGATCCACTTCAAAGCCACTTGACGACGCCGCGGTTAGGGCCAGAGCGAGCAAGCTGGCAGTATCCAATTAACTCTCTCTTAGAAAATGGCTCTGCCATCTCTTTTGGATCGGATTGGCCAGTATCGACACTTCGGCCGCTAGATTGCCTAGAGATAGCAGTGACAAGAACTCATCAACTGGCAGAAGAACCAAAGCCATGGATGCCAGATGAGCGCATCAGCGTTGATCAAGCATTGTCGGCCTACACATATGGAACGGCCTTTCAAGCAGGGGATGAAACTCATCGCGGTCGATTAAGCGTCGGCTTCGATGCCGATCTTGTTCTTCTCGATCGTAATATCAGAGAGATAGATCCTCAAGAAATACACACAGCGAAAATTCTTGGTACGTGGATCTTAGGCAAGCGAATATTTACTAATGGGGCACCATGGTAATGGAATTAAAACGCGCAAGGCCTGGACAAACAAATAGATGGTTTGCAATTGTCCCTATGGGATATTTGGCCGTCACTGTCGGAATCCCATTGCTCATCATCACGGCATACTCTTTTCTCTCGCGACCAGATTTGGGCGTCGGGGTTAAATGGGAATTCACACCTATAAGTTATGTGAGAATTTTTGTGCAAGAGCGCTTGGATGGAACAACTGGCCTTGATGTTAGATACCTAAAAGTCATCTGGAACTCTTTTCTTTATTCAGGAATCTCAACGGTTACCACGCTTGTATTGGCGATACCTGTCGCAGTATGGATCGCCACGAGGCAGGCCAAATATCGTTATCTCTTAGTACTTCTAGTGACTTTGCCATTTTGGACGAGCATTTTGATTCGTACATATGCAATTCGTCAGCTCCTTGATGAAAAGGGAGTACTGGGCCAGGTAACTTCATTCTTGGGGTTAGGGGATAATTTTCAAATTCTATACACGCCAACAGCGACAGTAATTGGACTTACTTTTACATCTCTACCTTTTATGATCCTTCCTATCTATGCCTCCGCCGAACGCTTCGATTTTAGATTGGCAGAGGCGGCTTACGATCTTGGTGCAAAAAAATGGAGCGCTTTATTTCGAGTACTTCTTCCTTCAATCTCACCAGGAATATTTGCAGGTATAGCACTGGTATTTATTCCAGGTCTCGGCTCATTTCTGGCGGCCGACATGCTTGGCGGCGGTAAGACGAACATGATTGCCAACGTTGTTGCCAATAACTTTGGGCAGGCACGCAACTGGCCATTTGGCTCTGCGCTCTCAGTATTTCTCTGCCTACTCACTCTCTTTTTCACTTTGCTCATTAGTATGAAAACACGGAAGAAAACTGAGGCGAAAAAGTGAAAACTCGCAAACTCGTCAACTTAAGAAGTTTTCCACTTTTTTCAACGGTTTCTTATCTAACATTCTTTATTCTCTACGCTCCAATTGCACTCGTGATTGCATATTCTTTCAACGTCAATCGCACCGCTCAGATATGGACAGGATTTTCAACAAAATGGTATATGGATGTCTTAACTAATGATGACATTGTTAAGGCCGTAAAGAACTCTCTTATAGTTGCTTTGCCAGCCACCATTCTTGCAACTACCTTGGCCCTTGCTGCAACCCTTGGACTACAGAGAATGGGACGCAAAGGCAATACAGTTTCGATTATCCTTCTTGGGGCTCCACTTATTATTCCGGAGATAGTTTTAGCGGTTGGTTCGCTCTGTTTCTTTTTGTTTATTGGTTTACCAATTGGATTTATTGGATTAGTCGTGGCTCATACCGCATTTTGTATTCCCTTTGCCATGCTTCCCATTAGAGCTCGATTAGTATCCCTAGAGGCAAGTTCATTTGAAGCCGCTGCAGATCTTGGTGCTAATGAGTGGAATATCTTTAAGAGAGTCACACTTCCTTTGCTGGCCCCGGGAGTCTTGGCCGGTGCGCTCTTAGCTTTTGCGATCTCATTCGATGACTTCATAACCTCATTTTTTGTATCAGGTCCAGGCTCAACAACCTTGCCGGTCTATATATTTGGAATGATTCGGTCTAACGTGACCCCAGCAATAAACGCACTTTCCACGATGCTGCTCATTGGCACCGGGGGAATTTTGTTCATGTCATACGCCCTCAACCAGGATAGGAAAAAATGATGATGGTAAGCCAAAAGAAAATAGGAGTAAGAATCGTGGCGATCGCCGCGGCGCTTCTCCTGCTCTCAAGCTGCTCTTCTAGCACAAAGGATGCAGCCGAGAGCACATCCGCTGCCTTTCCAACTGCACAAGGGGGAGAGTTAAATCTATATAACTGGACTAACTATATTGACCCTGAGCAGTTAAAGGCCTTTACTGCTGAAACTGGTATCAAAGTAAATCTTGATACTTTTGATTCAAATGAAACGCTATTAGCTAAGCTGCAATCAGGTGCAACAGGATATGACGTAATCGTTCCAAGTGATTACATGGTTGCTCAGATGGTAGAACTTGGTTTGCTTGAAGACATTGGCGTCAGTAGTTTCCCAAATGGCAAGAATATCGATCCAAATTTCATGGAAGTTTACTGGGATAAAGGACGTAACTTCTCTGCGCCTTATATGTATGGCACAACTGGTATCGCAGTTAATACCACAGATGCAGCAGCCAATAAAATCACTTCATGGAAAGATTTCTTCAACGCCGACAGTCTTACGTCAGTAGATGTATTGAAGGATCAGACTGAAGTTGTTTCAGCTGCGCTACGTGCATCAGGAGTTGCTGCTGCAGATCTCTGCACAACTGATAAAACTAAGTACGTTGCAGCACAAAAGATCTTGGATGGTTTCAAGCCAAAAGTCATCGATTCAGATGGTGGAATCGAGCGCATGGTTAAAGAATCCAGCATGGTAAGAATGGCCTGGAATGGCTCTGTCAATCGTATGGTTACAGATAATCCAAAGATCAAGTATGTCTTCCCAACTGAAGGTTTGAACTTCTGGGCCGATAATCTTGCTGTTCCAAAGGGAGCCAAGAATATTGATAACGCCAAGATCTTCATTAACTGGATGCTCTCACCTAAAGAAGGTGCAGCAGCAACTAACTTCACAGGTTATGGCAATGCCGTACTTGGATCAGGTGAGTTTATGTTGCCTTCAATCAAGAGCGACCCAGGAATCAACGTCTCTCCTGAGAATGCAAAGCTAGTTTCACCAACTCCAAACTGCAGTACTGAAGCCCGTGACTTGTACACACAGCTATTTACAAGCTGGACTTCAAATCAATAAATAGAGGTAAAAAAGCGCCACCGGAGTGATTCCGGTGGCGCTTTCTATTTTTACGGCTATTTATTTAGTTGTGCGAATAGATTCTGGCCTGGTGCTAAAACTTAAGGTTTCTCCACGCTCGGGTACGGATGCTCCATGTGAGGCCAAAGTCGCGACGATTTCCTTACCTGCCACCATTGCATGGATTCTCAAGTTTCCTCCCGTGAATATCACGTCACGTACAACTCCTGTAAACAATTGATTATTTGTGCTAATCAAGAACTCTTCTGGGCGAATCGCAACTGTTGCTTTACCGTTTTTCTGAAGGTCACAGTTGGGAGAGATTAATTCTTGAGCCACGTGAAGCCCGTTGATGAGCAGTTTTCCACCATTTATCTCGGCCTCAAGAAGATTAGTTTCACCGATGAAATCAGCGACGAATCTATCTGCTGGATTCCTATAAATCTCCTCAGGTGTTCCTACTTGAATAATCTTTCCTTCATTAAAGACAGCGATCCTGTCCCCCATAGATAGTGCTTCCTCTTGGTCATGCGTTACAAAGATAAAAGTGATTCCAACTTCTTGTTGCAATCGTTTTAATTCAATCTGCATACCTCTGCGTAGTTTTAAATCTAATGCAGACAAGGGCTCATCAAGCAAGAGAACTCGAGGCTCCTTCACCAATGCTCGAGCTAAAGCCACACGTTGTTGCTGTCCGCCAGAGAGTTGTGATGGTTTACGTTGATCGTAACCAGTTAACTTCACCTGCTCCAAAGTGTGAGCGACACGGCGATCTATTTCTGCCTTATCTAATTTCTCCATCTCGAGTCCAAAGGCGACATTTTGTGCAACGCTCATATGTGGAAATAATGCATAAGCTTGAAAGACTGTGTTGACGGGCCTTACGTAGGCGGGCAGATTATCTATGCGTTTATCTTCTAAGAGAATTTCGCCACTGTCAGGATATTCCAAGCCCGCAATGGAGCGCAGTAGTGTTGTTTTTCCACATCCAGATGGACCAAGTAGAACCATAAACTCACCTGGATATACATCTAATGAGACGCCATTGAGGGCGGCAACCTTGGAGCCTTCAGGAGTCAGATATGTCTTGTGCAGCTCCGTCACTCGCAATAATGGTTTAGGCACTCTGGCATCTTGCCATATAGAGGCCACGCTGCATACAAGGCTCAACTGCACATAGGTCGCGTATGGACATCTATTAAAGGCCTGAATACGCTTTGGCTATAGCCACCCACATTTTAGGAGATATCGTGAAGAAACGTTTTGGAATTCTTGTAGCAGTAGCAGTTGCAACTTCTCTGGCACTCTCAGGATGCGCCAAGAGCGATTCGGCAACATCTGAAGAAGCGGCATCATGCGCGAAGGCAGATCTAGCGACAGTTGAATCCGGCAAGCTAACAATTGCAACTGGAGAACCTGCCTACTATCCATGGATCATTGATGATGCACCAGAGACCGGAAATGGTTTTGAAGGCGCCGTCGCGTATGCAGTGGCTAAACAACTTGGATTTACTAATGATGAAGTTGTTTGGGTACGTACAACTTTTGATAGCGCAGTAACACCTGGTGCTAAGAACTTTGACTTCAACTTGCAACAGTTCTCAATCACTGCTGAACGTTCAGTCGCGGTTGATTTCTCATCTCCTTACTACACCGCTCCTCAAGCAATTGTTTCATTCAAGGGCAGCAAGATTGCGGGCAAGACATCAATCGCTGATTTGAAGGATGCAAAGCTTGGTGCAGCTGTCGGTACAACCTCACTTGATGCGATTCAAAACCAGATTGGCATCAAGCCTCAGGTATTTAACGACAACGCCGCCGCAGTATCTGCACTTAAGAATGGTCAGATTGATGGGCTAGTTGTAGATCTTCCAACTGCCTTCTACCTATCTGGTGTTGAAGTTACAGATGGCTTAATCGTCGGTCAGTTGCCATCAACGGGTGCTGGCGATCAATTCGGCCTATTAATGTCAAAGGGAAGCGCGTTAACATCATGTGTATCTGCAGCTGTTGATGCGATTACTGCCGATGGCACTTTGGCAGCGATTACAGACAAGTGGCTAGCAACTGATGCTGGTGCGCCAGTATTGAAGCCATAATAGAAAGTAAGAAGTAAACACGGTAGTTTGGCGACCATGACAGAGCGAATTAACTCTGCTTGGTCGCCAAGCTCACGTGAAGTAGAACGTAGGATTGCCCGTAGGCGAATTAGCCGTAAGCAGGGCGCGATAGCTGCGATTTCATCCATTCTTGTAATTGGCACATTAATCGCAATCGTTGTTTCATCCCCGGGCTGGGAAGTTGTTAAGAAGACCTTCTTTGATATCGATTATGGCCGCGAAGTCTTTCCAACTGTTATTGCTGGACTCTGGATCAATCTGCAACTGACTTTTATAGGTGGCGCATGCATTGGAGTTATCGCTCTCGGCTTGGCGCTTATGCGCACAACCAAATCCCCGGCGCTCACCCCGTTTAGATTTCTTGCAACTGCCTACGTTGATATTTTCCGCGGTGCACCACTTATCTTGATTATCCTGCTTGTTGGCTTTGGCGTACCAGCACTGCGCTTAACTGGCATATCTAGCAATGTAATCTTTCTAGGCACCGTCGCAGTTGTGCTTACTTATTCGGCTTATGTCGCCGAAGTTATCCGTAGTGGAATTCTCTCAATTCATCCGAGCCAACGAGCTGCAGCGAGATCCCTTGGCTTAACTTCGGGTCAGACAATGAGATATGTGGTGTTGCCACAAGCGATACGGCGAGTTGTTCCACCTTTACTAAATGATTTTGTTTCCCTATTGAAAGATACCGGACTCGTATCGATCTTAGGCGTCACTGATGCTGTTCGTGCTGCGCAAATCAATGCCAGCAGAACCTTTAACTACACCCCCTATGTAGTCGCGGCCATCCTCTTTCTATTAATCACGATCCCCATGACTCGCTATACAGATCGAGCAATTCGGCATCGTACTAATGCACAAAATGCCGAGGGGGCTATTTGATGGCTAATGTCCTCGAGCTCGTAAATATTCGTAAGTCCTTTGGCCAAGAGCTGGTTCTCAACCACCTTTCTCTATCAGTTCCAGAGCACACTGCAACAGTACTGATTGGCGCTTCCGGCTCAGGCAAATCCACGTTGTTACGTTGTATCAACTTGTTGGAATCTATCGACGATGGTCAGATTTTTTTAGATGGTGCTGAAATATCGGATCCACTTATCAATGTCGATGATGTTCGACGCAAATTGGGAATGGTTTTTCAATCTTTCAATCTATTCCCGCATAAAACTGTTCTTGAAAACATAACCCTGTCACCGATTAAAGTGCAAGGGAAGAGCAAAGAAGAGGCGATAGAGTCGGCACAAAAGCTTCTCAAGCGTTTTGATTTAGCGGATAAGGCCGATCAATATCCAGATCGTTTAAGCGGGGGACAACAGCAGCGAGTAGCAATTATTCGTTCCTTGGCCTGTAATCCACGCCTGCTTCTGCTTGATGAGATTACTTCAGCCCTTGACCCCGTTTTGGTTAATGAGGTTTTAAGTATTGTGCGCGATTTAAAGAGTGATGGAATGACAATGGTCTTGGCAACACATGAAATGGGTTTTGCTACGCAGGTGGCCGATGAAGTCTGCTTCTTAGAATCAGGAGACATTCTTGAGCGCGGAAGTGCGCAGGAAGTGCTTCATAACCCTAAGAACCCAAAGACGCAGGAGTTCTTGAAACGAGTTCACGAAGCCGGTCGCTTGTAGTTTGGACTGACTAAACACTTTCTAAGTGCTAGCCCCGAACTTTAACTTGTAGATACGCATCGTTTGCGTGTTCAATGGTTGAGTATCGGAGGGATTCTAAATGGCACGCGTAGTAATTCTTGGGGCTGGTATTGCAGGTCATACTGCGGCGCTACATGCACAGCGATTATTAGGTAAGAGGAACGAGATTATCGTCATCACCCCTAATTCAAACTACAACTGGATTCCATCAAATATCTGGGTTGGTGTTGGCAAGATGAAGAAAGAGCAGGTCATTTTTCCACTTGCTCCCGTATATAAGCGAAAAAGAATTGAGTTCCACCAGGCGCTTGCCAAAAGTATTTATCCCGAAGGAGATGCGACAAGCACTTCACCTTTTGTAGAGATTATGTATACGGACCCAACTCGAATAAACGAAATTGGACGAATTGAATATGACTATTTAGTAAATGCAACTGGCCCGAAGTTAAATTTTGCGGCAACTCAAGGCCTTGGGCCTGATGGCCATACAGTTTCAGTCTGTACAGCTGGTCATGCCGTTGATGCTGCGGAGGCGCTGAAAGATGTGATCGCACTTATGAAAAGTGGCAAAAAGCAGACTTTGGCGATCGGTGTTGGGCATGGAACATGCACGTGCGAGGGAGCGGCCTTTGAATATACATTCAACGTGGATCACGAACTTCGGGCGGCAGGTGTGCGCGATATGGCCGATCTTGTTTACATTACGAATGAGTACGAACTCGGAGATTTCGGTGTAGGCGGAATGATCTTTACTCAAAGGGGTTTCCAAACAACAAGCAAGTTATGGACTGAATCCCTGTTTCGCGAACGAGGAGTACGCGCAATATTAGGCGCACACGTCGAAAAAGTTGAGGCTGGAAAGATTTTTTACGAACAAGTTGGTGGAAATAAGGAGATTCTTGAATTTGATTTTGCAATGTTACTTCCGCCTTTTAGGGGAGTTGACCTATTAGCTTTCAACAGAGCGGGCGAGGATATTTCTTCACAGATTTTTGCACCAAGTGGCTTTATGAAAGTCGATGCCGATTATTCAGGAAAGGCTTACGAGGATTGGAAAGCCGAAGACTGGCCAAGTACCTATCGCAATCCTGCGTATCCAAACATGTTTGCAGTTGGGATCGCCTTTGCCCCTCCTCATCAGATTTCAAAACCGCGCAAATCTCCTAATGGAACCGTGATAGCACCATCACCGCCACGGACGGGCATGCCATCTGGAATCATGGGCAAGCTTTCAATCCTTACCATTAAGGATTTAATTGAGAAGGGACCGTCGGCGCATGCGCACTCAGCATCAATGGCAAAGATGGGCGCAGCCTGCGTTGCATCTTCTGGCTCTGGCTTAACTCAAGGTTCGGCTGCAGCAATGACTATGTTTCCCATTGTGCCTGATTATGAAAAGTATCCAAATACAGGACGCAGCATGAAAGATACGTATGGCGAGATTGGTTTAAGTGGTCACTGGATCAAACTTCTTTTGCACTACATGTTTATCTACAAAGCCAAGGCCCGTCCGGGCTGGGCATTTATTCCGGAGTAGAGGGAGACGATATGGAAAATCCACAGGATGCGATCTCTCATGCTCCACTGCCAACGGCCAAAACCCTACGCTTTCGCAAGAACATCCCCATTCAAATATGGCGTTTTGTCGCGATTAACATCAAAATGCTGAACATGATTCGCAAAGGGCACCACCAGAAATAGATGGTTTTGACATACCCCCGGGGGTATGCTAATCTTCCTCTTAACCAACGAGGGAGTTAAAAATGTGTTCACGCGTAACGTGCCATGTATGTAAAAAGGCTAGCTGGTCAGGCTGTGGAAACCACGTCGAAGAAGCACTAGCCGGTGTACCTGAGCAGGATCGCTGTACCTGCTAATGACAACAAAAAAGATTGCTCACGTCCTTACCGATACCCAGCAGATTGAGGCCATCGCAAAGCGCGTCAAGCGTGCCCAGGGTCAGTTAGGCGCAGTCGCTCGCATGCTCGAAGAGGGTAGGAACTGCGATGAGATTGTTACCCAGATGTCGGCGGTATCAAAAGCGGTCAACACGGCAGCCTTCACATTAATTTCAGCCAGCCTGAAAGAGTGCATTGTTGAAGGCAAGTCAAACTCGGATGCAGTAACTGCACAACTGCAAAAACTATTCTTATCTTTGGCGTAAGGGGAAAATTATGAAGAAATTAATTGCGTTCGTATCAATGGCAACGGCGGCGCTTCTGTTTGCTGGCTGTTCATCAACTTCGACGGCAACGAACTTGGATGCGTCAGCCTTTTCGGCAAAAACCGCCGAAGCTGGAGTTATTACTTTAGATGTTCGTACTCCTGGTGAATTCATGGTTGGACACATCCAAGGCGCGATAAATATTGATGTTGAGGGAATGCAGTTTGAAACCGAAATCGCAAAACTTGATAAGTCTGCAACCTATGCCATCTACTGCCAAAGCGGTCGTCGCTCCTTAATCGCGGTAGAGACAATGGGCAAGGCTGGATTTAAGGACCTCTTTAACTTAACTAATGGCATAGCCGACTGGCAGGCAAATAGTCTTCCGTTAGTGACTTCATAATGCGCATCGTCGTCATTGGTGGGGTGGCAGGTGGAATGTCAGCGGCAACACGTTTGCGTCGCTTAGATGCCGATGCCGAAATTATCGTGATTGAGAAATCTGGCTACGTTTCATATGCCAACTGCGGCCTCCCCTACTATGTTGGAGGCGTAATCGAAGAAGAGAGCGCCCTCCTCCTACAGACCCCAGCAAGCCTTCATGCCCGCTTTCGACTAGATGTACGTGTAAATACAGAGGTTCTAGCGATTAACACCAGCAAAAAGACGGTTGCTATCAAAAACCTCGATAGTCATGAAACGCATGAAATTGATTACGACAAATTAATTCTTTCACCAGGGGCATCTCCTGTGGTTCCCCCAATTCCAGGAATTGAACGCGGAATGACTCTGCGAACCGTTGAAGATGTGGAAAGAATTGCAGATCGAGTCAGCGCCAAACCAAAGAGTGCAGTTGTAATTGGTGGAGGTTTCATTGGTGTAGAAATCGCCGAGAACCTTATACATCGTGGAATCCCGACTTCACTTGTTGAAGCAACCGATCAGGTTCTCATGCCGTTAGATCCAGAACTTGCAACCCTTGTTGCTCAAGAGATGGTGTTGCAAGGTGTCGCGCTTCATTTAGGTTCAAGTGTTGTCAATATTGGCCCAGATAGTGTTGATCTAGGAAATGGTGACAATATCCCGGCCGAACTTGTAATTCTTGCGATTGGAGTGCGTCCTGAAATTGGGTTAGCAAAAGCTGCAGGCTTAACAATCGGGTCGCGAAATGGAATCCAGGTTGATGATTTCAATCGCACTAGTAACCATGATATTTATGCAGTTGGCGATGCCGCTGAAAAGACTGATGCATTAGATGGAAGTGCAACTCTTGTCCCACTTGCTAATTTAGCTAATCGTCATGGTCGAGTAGTTGCCGACCATATCGCTGGGCGACAGGTACGTCCAGTTAAAACAATTGGTACGGCAATCGTTAAAGTTTTTGATTTAATGATCGCAACAACTGGCTGGAATGAAAAACGTTTAAAGGCAGCTGGGCGAGCCCACCAATCTATTCACACGCATCCAAATTCACATGCGGGCTACTATCCAGATGCAAAACAAATGGTCCTTAAACTTATCTTTGATCCAAAAACAGGTGAAATTCTCGGTGCCCAAGGCATCGGAATAGAGGGCGTTGATAAACGAATTGATGTGATTGCAACGGCAATACGTGGCAACATCACCGCACCTGAGCTGGCAGATCTTGAGCTTGCTTATGCGCCACCATTTGGCTCAGCTAAAGATCCAGTCAATATGCTCGGCTACATCGCTGAAAACGTTATCTCTGGGTTGGTTGAAACGGCCCAATGGAACGAAATTGAGGATTTCACCTCACGAGGCTTCGAGTTAATCGATGTACGCAGCGCGGGAGAGTTTGCTCGCGGCCATATACCGGGGGCAATTAATATTTCAGTCGATGAAATCCGCGAACGTAAATCAGAGATCACTTCAAAGAATCTTCTCGTTAACTGCCAAGTTGGCCAACGCGGTCATACAGCGGCACTTCTGCTCAAAGAGCTCGGATTTAATGCAGTAAATCTCGATGGTGGTTATCTCACATGGAGCAATTCACCGGCAGTCATTAATCAGCAATTAACACCAACTAGCTAAGAAAAGGAAATAGAAATATGTGCAGCAGAACTACATGTCGTAAGTGCTCCAAACCAACTTGGTCAGGCTGTGGCAACCACGTCGAAATCGCACTTAAGGGTGTCTCTAAGAAAGATCGCTGTCAGGGACATCAAAATGATCCTGTCGAGCCAGGGTTCTTTAGCAAGATGTTTGGTAAGAAGTAATTTTAAAAGCCAGAATCTTAGTTGGGCTCCAGTTTACGCTTTTGGGACTCCTTTTCCTCGAGCCAGCTGGAACCCCACTCAGTGATGCCAAATATTTGCGTGGTATTTCTACATTCTTAACTATATGTGCCATTGCCATCTTTATCGCTGCATACATTGCTTTAAAACCCTCCCTGCGCATTTCACCAATTCCTAAACCCGGCGCAGCGCTAATAGTTAGCGGCATATATAAGTGGTTTAGGCACCCTATGTATGCAGGTGTTCTATTTATTGGAGCAGCCTTTCTATTAAACAATTTCAACTTCGTATCAATCATTATTTGGGTAGTTTTGCTCATTAACATGATTGTTAAGGCTAGATATGAGGATGAACTACTTTTAATTCGACACCCAGAAGCAAGAATCTACCAAAAGAACACTGTGGGGCTAATGGGGCGAAGAAATGCCTAACTGTTTAATGGCATTACTTAGTTGGAGTCCAAAACGTTGGATAGTGGCTGTTTCTGTTGCTGTCTTGACATATTTTCTGATAGCCCTTCCGACAGCCGTTGTGAGTAATCCAATTTTTGGAAGAGAGGTTGCGGTTACGGATTGGTCAGTAATGGTGATTGTTATGACCGCCATCCTTACAGGCTTATTGACCGCTACTTATTTGAAGAATGATTTTTCAGATGTAAATCCAAAACAACTTAAAATTGGAAGTCTGGGTGCATTGTTTTCATTTTTTGCCGTCGGTTGCCCTGTCTGCAATAAATTGGCACTCATTGCTCTTGGCTATTCAGGAGCGATTCAGTACTTTGCGCCAATTCAGCCGTACCTTGCCCTCTTGGGGATTGGGTTACTGATGTTTTCGCTGAAAACTCGACTAAATAATGAATCTAGCTGTGCGATATCTTTTCAAGAAGTTAAGAAATAGACGAATGGAGAAATAAATGGCAACTGTCGACGTAAATGAAACTCAGTTTGAGGAGCTAATTACAAAAGAAGGAACGGTGCTCGTCGATTTTTGGGCCGCCTGGTGCGGACCTTGCAGATCTTTTGCGCCAGTTTATGAAGCTATGTCAGAGAAGTACCCAGGGTTAACTTTTGCAAAAGTTGATACTGAAGCGGAGCAATCTCTGGCTGCTGCGGCAGGCATAACTTCAATTCCTACGTTGATGATTTTCCGCGATGGAATTCTTTTGTTCAGTCAGCCAGGTGCCCTCCCTGCATCAGCCCTTGAAGAGATTATCGGTAAAGTCGATGAACTTGATATGGATGATGTACGTAAGAAGATCGCTGAAGACGAAGTTAAGAGTTAACGTAATCGCTTAACGCTTTTCGTTCAACATCTAATTCATTAATGTGGGCCTTAACGACATCGCCGATGGAAATGATGGAGAGCAAGTTTCCTGATTCATCTACAACTGGAACGTGGCGAATTCGCCGTTCAGTCATTACAGTCATGATTGATGCGACGGATGAATCAGGTGTGCAAGTAATAACATCTGCAGTCATCAGATCGCGAACTCGAATATCGGCAAGCTCATTTAACTTGCCTGGCATTGCTCTCACGACATCTCGCTCAGATACGATGCCCTCGATTTTTTTCCCATCAGGAGAGACAACTAACGCCCCCACATGATGAACATTGAGGGCATTGACTAAGTCATGCAGAGTGGCACTTGATGAAATCGTTTCAACTCGTTTGCCGATAACCAATGATGCAACTTTCATAGTTTCTCCTTCATCACTAAGGGGTTAACCCAATGGTGCTCCAAGAAAGTTAGGAAAACAAGAGCAAGGGATATCAATTCGTAATAATTTCTCACAAAAAAGTTTGGCTACCGTAATCAATTCGTTATTTTAAAACACTACCCGTGGGCATAGCCCACCTCTAGATTTGTGCGGGTTAACAGGTCTTGTCCCCTTCAAAACCCGATGACCTTTCAAAAATCTCCTCTCTAGAGAATAGGAACACAATGTCAGAAGTAACAAATGGCATTTCCCGTCGTTCAGTACTTAAAGGTGCTGCAATCGGCGGTCTTGGATTAGCAGCTGGAGGATCACTCCTTGCAGGTTGCGGATCTGATTCAACAGGTGCTCTCGCATTTGGTGCTCGCACCGTAGATGCTGGACCAACTGCGCAGTTAAAGGCTTTGGTTGCTGCTTACACAGCAAAAACAAAGAATGAAGTTACATACAATGCAACAGAGTCAAATGCCTTCCAGAACAATCTTTCACAATATCTACAGGGAACACCAGACGATGCCTTCCAATGGATGGCCGGATATCGCATGCAGTTCTTTGCAGAGCAGGGATTGCTCGCAGATCTCACAGGTGTGTGGGACACAATTGGTGATCAGTATGCAGAGAGCTACAAAACTGCTTCAACTGGTTTAGATGGAAAGCAATATTTTGTTCCACAATCTTGGTACCCATGGGGTATGCACTTCCGTAAGTCAATGTTTTCAGATCTCGGTCTAAGTGCCGACACAGTGACTAACTGGGATGAGTTCCTCAAGATGCTAGATGGCATGAAGAAGAAGGGTCTTGTTGGTTTTGCAGCTGGCGATAAGGGCGGCTGGGAAGCAATGGGAACATTCGACATTCTGAATGCTCGTATCAATGGATACCAGTTCCACGTAGATCTTTTGGCCGGTCGCGAAAAGTGGACCGATGCAAAGGTGATCGACGTATTTACTCACTGGGAGCAGTTGATTCCTTACATGAATCCAAACGTTCTAGATCTCGAGTGGGATGGCGCTATGCAGCTCCTTCTACAGAAGAAGGCTGGATCGATGCTTATGGGTTCATGGTTCGGCGGAAACTTCAAGGAGCAATCTGATGCAGATTATGCTGATCTTTCAATCATTCCATTCCCAGAAATCAATCCAGAGCACGGTCGCGACACTGTCGATGCACCAATCGATGGTTTCTGCGTGGCTGCAAATGGTACAAATAATGCTGGTGGAGCTGACTTCTTGAAGTTTGCTGGAGACATGGAAGGCGTTCAAGCAATGCTTGATGCCAAGGATGCCGATGGTAAATCCATTCCAATGACCTCAGCCAACAAGGGTCAAGACACATCAACATATGATGCTTTCCAGAAAGAGCAGTTAGCTGTTATGGATGAGGCTAAGTACATCACTCAGTTCCTTGACCGCGATACACGCCCTGACTTTGCTGGCCCAGTAGTTGGTCCTGCAATCCAGTCATGGTTTAAGAATCCTAAGGATGTTAACAAGATTGTTGATAGCCTCCAAGCACAATGGGATGCACTACCTCCACTTGCTTAGTTATTAATTCAAATTCAAATCGAAAAATAACTAACTAGGAGATAGGTTTAAAGGATGAACTCGACGGCGATGGATAATGTAAAACCCCATCGCCGTCGAGCTTTTTCTAGGGCCGATCGGACAACGCTCACCGCCTTCGTAGGTATTCCACTTTTCTTTCACTTATTGCTTGTCTGGGTTCCAGCATTCCTAACGATTGTTCTCTCCTTTACTTACTGGTCTGGAATCTCAATATCTCGAATAAAATGGGCAGGTTTTGCCAATTACAAAAACATTTTCGTTGATACCCCAGCATTTTGGGAAGCGATTCAAAACAATATTATTTGGTTGGCCTGGTTCGCCGGTATTGCTACTCCAATTGGAATCCTTTTGGCCTATCAAATTGATCGTCAGATTCGTGGTCACAAGTTTTATGAGACCGCATATTACTTACCGGTGGTGCTCTCCTTAGCAGTCACTGGAATCATCTGGAACTTTCTTCTGCGCCCAGATGGCTTCGTCAATGGTCTTTTTGGGCGCGATATTGATAATGCAATCTCGTTTTTTGGCAATTACGACATTAATATTTACGTGATTTTGACAATTGCATCATGGCGACATATTGGCTACATCATGCTGTTGTATTTAGCTGGGCTCAAATCAGTCGATATGGCGCTTCGAGAGGCCGCATCTCTAGATGGAGCAACCGAGTGGCAGACTTTTAAGAAGGTAATTTTCCCAGCGATGAAGCCGGTCAATGTGATCGTTATTGTCATCACGATTATCGAGTCCTTACGTGCATTCGACATTGTGTACATCATTTATGGCTCATCCGCGGGTTTCCCAATTTTAGGAACTTTGGTTTTCCAAAATATCGCCGGCGAGGGTGCTTCAATGAAGGGTGCTGCATACGCAGTTATTCTCTTTGCGCTCTCTATCGGACCAATTATCGCGTACCTGCGAACGACCTTTAAGAGTGATGTCCAATGAGCATTGACGTAGAGCTTCAAACCGCGGCTATTAAGTATAAGAATAAGCAAAAAGTAAAAGATCGTTTCATCTCTGCCTTTATCGGTATTTTTGCCATTGTATGGATCTTTCCTATCATTTGGACGGTCTGGTCCTCCCTTCGCCCGTATAAAGAGGTTCGAGCAAACGGTCTATTTTCAGTTCCAAAAGTATTAAATTTGTCGAACTATGCCGATGCTATCTCGCGGATGGATTTGCCACTTTATTTCTGGAACACATTTATCATCACAGTCCCGGCAGTCTTCTTAACTTTATTCTTTGGCTCACTTATCGCTTTCGTTGTAAGTCGCTATTCATTCAGATGGAACGTATCGCTTCTGCTCCTATTTACTGCCGGAAATTTATTGCCAGCACAGCTTGTCTTTATTCCGGTATTTAAGATGTACATAACATTGGGTAAGGCAGTCGGCATGCCAAGGCTTCTTTACGACTCACCGTGGGGAGTTGTATTAATTCACGTAGCTTTCCAAATGGGTTTTGCTACCTTTGTGTTATCGAGTTATATGAAGACCGTTCCAAAAGAAATCAGCGAATCTGCAATGGTCGATGGTGCAACCGTATTTACGCACTATACAAAGGTGATGCTTCCATTACTGCGACCTGCGCTGGCATCCCTTGGGGTACTTATGACAACATGGATCTATAACGATTTCTTCTGGGCATTGGTCCTAATGTCAACGGATTCAAAGCGACCAATAACATCGGCTTTGGGCCGACTTCAAGGGGAATTTGTTACCGATTACAACCTATTAGCCGCGGGTGCAGTAATTGCCGCCCTGCCTACTCTGATTGTATTCTTTGTCCTTCGTAAGCAATTTGTATCGGGGCTTACCCTCGGCTCAACAAAGGGATAAAAATGAAAGCAATACAGATCACCGCATTCGGTGGTCCCGACTCCATGCATCTTGTTGATTTAGTTGATCCAGTCGCAGCCCCAGGCTTTGAGGTAATTGACGTGACCGCTATCGGTATTAACTATGCCGATACGCACCAGACTGAAAACTCATATCTATCTCCGCAAAAACTGCCTTTGGTTCCTGGTATTGAGGTCGTCGGTTTAACTGCCTCCGGAAAGCGCGTGTTAACTCCAGTTGCAAGTGGTGGCTATGCGCAGAAAGCGCTGGCATATTCGGCTGCAATGATTGAAGTTCCAGATGGCGTAAGTGATTCGCAGGCCCTGTGCATGTTGGTTCAAGGGTCAACTGCATGGCACATTTTAAAGACTGTCGGACACCTTAAGACGGGGGAGACCGTTGTCATTCATGCCGCTGCCGGCGGTGTCGGAACAATTGCAATTCAATTAGCAAAAATGTGGGGTGCGAAAGTTATCGCCGTTGCATCAACGCAAGCTAAGAGAGATTTAGCAAAGTCATTAGGGGCCGACGTCGCAATCGATTCAGATACAGAAAAACTTTTAGACGCGATACTTGAGGCAAATGGCGGCAATAAAGTTGACTTAGTTCTAGAAATGGTCGGCGGCAAAACTTTTGATGCAAGCCTGGAAGCGTTGGCTCCATTCGGTCGTTTGATCACTTATGGAATGGCATCGCGCACTGCACCGACGCCAATTCACCCGGGTTCTCTCATGGGTGGATCAAAGACAATTACAGGTTTTTGGCTCTCTCACTGCTTTGGCAGTAAAGAGTTATTGAACGACGTTATTGCTGAGCTCTTCGCATTGGTTAAGAGTGGAGATTTAAAACCAGTGACCGGTGCCATGTTTGGATTGAGCCAAGCTGTCTCGGCGCATCGAGCGATGTTGGCCCGTGAAACCACTGGCAAAATCACGCTAAATCCAGCAGAGTAGAGGTAAGGATTTTTCGAAAGCCTTCACTGCCTGTACGCTCAGCATTCGATCTGCGCCCCCCTAGCTCAGTTGGTAGAGCGTTTCCATGGTAAGGAAAAGGTCACCGGTCCGATTCCGGTGGGGGGCTCGAACAGAGCCTTTCACTCGTTGAGGAGTTCTTTTCAAAGCACACCCCTGGCGGGGTAGCTCAGCTTGGTAGAGCAAGCGGCTCATAATCGCTGTGTCGTGGGTTCAAATCCCGCTCCCGCTACTAGTACTACCTGCGCGAATTTCGCGCATTGACGGGCCTCGGGTAACCTAGGGCCTTCGATAACTGATGAAGGAGTAAGACCATGGCAAGTAAGAGCGCGGACGTACGTCCAAAGATCACCATGGCCTGCGTCGATTGCAAAGAGCGCAACTACATCACTAAGAAGAACCGCCGCAACGATCCAGACCGTATGGAGCTTAAGAAGTTCTGTCCACGTTGCAAGCTTTCAACTCTTCACCGCGAAACCCGCTAATGATCAATCCCGATTCGGTCGGGCGCACTTTTGATGGTGCAGATTTAGTAACTGTTACGCAATCTGAAATTGATGCCTTTGCTGCCGTCATTGGCGAAAGCGATACAAGCGTTGCGCCTTCAACTTTTTCAATCCGTATTTCACTTTCGCAATATGAATCAATTTTGACGAAACCTGAAATCGGTGTCGATTGGACGCGCCTAGTACATGGGGATCAAAAGTTTGAAATTTATCGCCCAGTCGTTGCAGGAGATGTATTTAAATGTTCGGCCACTATTGAAACGCTACGTTCGGTCGCAGGCAATGAAATTATCTCAGTGCGCTCTGACCTACACAATGGCTCCGAGCTTGTCGTCTCATCATGGTCGACTTTGGTGGTGCGCGGATGATCGCAGTCGGAACAGTATTGCCAACAAAGATTTATTATCTTGATCGCACACTACTTAAGGCGTATGCAGATGCAAGCGGAGACCAAAATCCAATTCATCAGAAAGAAGAGTTCGCTTTATCGGTAGGGCTTCCTAATGTAATTGCCCATGGAATGTTAACTATGGCACTTGTTGGAACATTTATCTCTGAGTGGGCCGGCGGAAGTGCTCA
>CAXNOC010000019.1:0-21837 GCA_964203745.1 Candidatus Planktophila sp. | reverse complement strand
TAATGGCTGCATATGAAATCTGTGTCGAGAAAATAGAAATGAAAGCTACCGCTACTACCCATACCGGTGCTTTGCGCATTTAGTAAAGGTAAAGCAAAACCCCCTGAGAGTGAATACTCCAAAGGGGTAATTGCCTTTAAATATTAAGCAGTTGGTGCCTCTTCAGTTAAATCACCAGGGCTATCCGGTGTTTCAACCTTTGGCGCACCTTTGAAAGTAAAGACTGCATCCGCGCCTTCGCCTTCAGCATCTACAACAATGATTTCTCCGGCTTTAAGCTCGCCGAACAAGATGCGCTCTGAGAGTGCATCTTCGATTTCACGTTGAATTGTGCGACGCAGTGGACGGGCACCAAGAAGTGGGTCATAACCGCGGGCGGCAAGTAAATCTTTAGCCGCTGGAGTTAGTTCGATTCCCATGTCCTTTGCCTGCAGGCGATCATCTAGATTCTTGATCATGAGATCAACGATCTGAACAATCTGCTCTTTAGTCAACTGATGGAAGACGATTACGTCATCGATACGGTTGAGGAACTCAGGGCGGAAATGAGTCTTAAGCTCGTCGTTAACTTTGCCCTTCATACGCTCATAATTTGTCTGCTCATCATCGCTATTAGCAAAACCAAGACCCAGGCTCTTTGAAATATCACGAGTACCGAGGTTTGTTGTCATGATGATGACGGTGTTCTTAAAGTCAACGGTGCGACCCTGTGAATCAGTAAGGCGTCCATCTTCTAGAACTTGAAGGAGCGAGTTAAAGATATCTGGATGTGCCTTTTCGATCTCATCAAAGAGAACGACTGAGAATGGGCGACGTCGTACTTTTTCAGTGAGCTGTCCGCCTTCGTCATAACCGACATATCCTGGAGGTGCACCAAACAAGCGGGACGCTGTGTGACGCTCTGAGTACTCAGACATATCAAGTTGAATCAACGCATCTTGATCACCGAATAAGAACGATGCAAGCGTGCGTGAGAGTTCGGTCTTACCAACACCTGATGGACCTGCGAAGATAAATGATCCACCTGGACGGCGTGGATCTTTTAGACCTGCGCGTGTGCGGCGAATCGCTTGTGAGAGCGCCTTGATCGCTTGATCCTGTCCGATGACACGGTTGTGAAGTTCATCTTCCATGCGCAATAGGCGTGCAGTCTCTTCTTCAGTTAACTTAAAGACTGGGATTCCAGTTGAGATAGATAGAACTTGAGCGATGAGTTCTTCATCAACCTCAGTGACCTTATCTAAATCAGTTGCTTTCCAATTCTTTTCAGCCTCATGCTTTTCAGCGATTAAGGTTTTTTCCTTATCGCGAAGAGATGCTGCCTTTTCAAAATCCTGACCGTCAATGGCCGACTCTTTTTCCTTACGGGCATCGGCGATTTTGTCATCGAATGCACGAAGCTCAGCTGGCGCAGTCATACGCTTGATGCGAAGACGCGAGCCTGCTTCATCAATTAAATCAATCGCCTTATCTGGCAAGAAACGATCAGAAACATAGCGATCTGCAAGGTTTGCAGCTGCCGCTAATGCGCCATCGGTAATAGATACGCGGTGGTGAGTTTCGTAGCGATCACGAAGACCCTTCAAAATTTCAATTGTGTGTGCAACTGATGGCTCTTTGACTTGAATTGGTTGGAAGCGGCGCTCAAGGGCTGCATCCTTTTCAACGTGCTTGCGATACTCATCAAGAGTTGTTGCACCAATTGTCTGTAGCTCACCACGGGCAAGCATTGGCTTCAAGATGCTGGCTGCATCGATTGCGCCTTCTGCCGCTCCTGCACCGACGAGAGTATGAATCTCATCGATGAAGAGAATGATGTCGCCGCGAGTTTTAATCTCTTTAAGAACTTTCTTCAAGCGCTCTTCGAAATCTCCACGGTAGCGGCTACCTGCAACGAGTGCGCCTAAATCAAGTGAGTACAACTGCTTATCTTTCAAAGTCTCTGGAACATCGTTCTTGAAAATTGCTTGAGCAAGACCTTCAACAACTGCAGTCTTGCCAACACCTGGTTCGCCAATTAATACTGGGTTATTTTTAGTACGACGCGAAAGAACTTGCATGACGCGCTCGATCTCATTTTCGCGACCGATTACTGGATCGAGCTTTCCTTCGCGGGCAGCTTGAGTGAGGTTGCGACCGAATTGATCGAGAACTAATGATGTCGATGGTGTGCCTTCTGCAGGTCCGCCTTGTGCAACGGCCTCTTTACCTTGGTAACCAGAGAGCAGCTGAATCACTTGCTGGCGTACACGATTTAAATCGGCGCCAAGTTTTACAAGTACTTGTGCGGCAACGCCTTCTCCTTCACGGATGAGGCCGAGCAAAATATGTTCAGTGCCGATGTAGTTGTGGCCAAGTTGTAGCGCTTCGCGAAGGGAGAGCTCTAGAACTTTTTTGGCGCGTGGAGTAAATGGAATGTGACCACTTGGTGCCTGCTGACCTTGTCCGATGATCTCTTCAACCTGTGCGCGAACGCCTTCAAGGGAGATGCCTAGGGATTCAAGTGCCTTAGCGGCAACGCCTTCGCCTTCATGGATGAGCCCAAGCAGAATGTGCTCGGTACCGATGTAGTTGTGGTTGAGCATGCGGGCCTCTTCTTGGGCCAGCACAACCACACGACGGGCTCGGTCTGTAAAGCGCTCAAACATTGGCGTACTCCTTCTTATTCGATTCATTAAGCCTAATACCTCAGGGTGCAGGGCCGCGAGGTGGATAGGGCTCGACATTTACAACCCTAGGGGTGGGGCTTTTATGCCCCGATTAGCCCACTATCTAGGCCAGGATCTTCAACATTCGTGTGTTTCCGAGAGTATTTGGCTTAGCCGACTCTAAATCTAAGAATTCAGCGATACCGGCATCGTAGGAGCGCAGAAGCTCGGCGTAGACCGATGGATCTACCGGAGTGCCTTCTATAACTTCAAATCCATGGCGGCCAAAGAACTCGGTTTGAAATGTGAGGCAAAAGATTTTCTCAACGCCAACTTCGCGTGCGCGCTGAATTATCGCCTCCATAATTCTATGGCCAATCCCCTGCTTGTGAAGATTTTCTTTCACGGCAACGGTACGAACTTCGGCTAAATCTTCCCAGAGAATATGAAGTGCACCGCAACCAACTAGAACTCCATCTTGTTCGGCGACAATAAATTCCTGGACGCTTTCATACAGTGTGACAGTTTCTTTTGAAAGCATTTGGCCAGGGGCGGCATAAGAATCTACGAGATTTCGAATTGATTTAACATCTTTAGTTTTAGCTGGTCGAATAACAAGCATTATTAATCTGCCTCGGGTTTAACAAGTGGGAACAAAATTGTTTCGCGAATACCAAGGCCGGTGAGCGCCATAAGTAAACGATCCACACCCATTCCCATTCCACCCATAGGAGGCATTCCAAACTCCATTGCACGCAGGAAATCTTCATCCACTTGCATCGCCTCAAGATCACCGTTAGCGCCAAGGGATGATTGCTCCACTAACCGCTCGCGCTGAATTACTGGATCTATAAGCTCCGAATAGCCCGTTGCTAATTCAAAACCATCAACGTATAAATCCCATTTTTCGGCAACGCCAGGTAGTTCGCGGTGAGCTCGAACCAGTGGTGATGTATCAACTGGGAAGCCCATAACGAAAGTAGGGGCAATCAACTGATCTTTAGCAACGTGCTCAAAGATTTCCTCAGCTAACTTGCCTGTAATCCACTTGGGGTCAATCTTCATGCCGAGCTTTGTTGCGATAGTTTTTAGCTCAGCTATAGGAGTCAGGGCGCTAACGCTTTGACCAACACCTTCGGAAATAGCATCGTATAAGGATATTTCACGCCAATTGCCACCTAAATCAGCTTGGCGTCCATCGTGGTGTGTGACGATGTGCGAACCTGCAACGGCCATCGCCGCATTTTGCACAAGCGTACGAGTTAATGCGGCGATCGATTTCCAGTCACCATAGGCCTGATAACTTTCAATCATTGCGAACTCAGGTGAGTGTGATGAATCCGCGCCTTCATTGCGGAAGTTACGGTTAATTTCAAATACCCTTTCAATACCTCCGACAACACAACGCTTTAAAAATAGCTCTGGGGCGATACGTAAGTAGAGATCCATATCGTAGGCATTTGAAAAGGATTTAAACGGGCGTGCTGTCGCACCTCCATGCATCACTTGCAGCATCGGGGTTTCAACCTCAATGAAATTATCTTTGGCAAAAGTATCGCGCAAAGAGCTCATGACTGCTGGGCGCAGACGGGCATTAGCGCGAGCTTCCGGGCGAACAATTAAATCCACGTAACGCATACGGACGCGAGTTTCCTCAGACATCGGCTTGTGATCATTTGGCAATGGTCGCAATGACTTAGAAGCTAACTTCCACGAAGAAGCTAGAATAGAAAGTTCGCCGCGCTTAGATGTAATAATCTCGCCAGTGACTGAAACAATGTCACCTAAATCAATATCGGATTTCCAAGAATCGATAGATTCCTGACCAACTTTATCTAGCGAAAACATCGCTTGAAGCTCAGTGCCATCGCCTTCGCGTAGCGTTGCAAAGCAGAGTTTGCCGGTATCGCGCTTAAAAATTATGCGCCCTGTAAGACTTTCGATGGCACCAGTTGCAACATCAATATCTAAACCTGCATGAAGTTGGCGTACCTCTAGAAGGGATTTAGTCCGGGGTACCGCAACTGGATATGGCTCGACTCCGCTTTCGATGAGGGCGGCCCGCTTTTCGCGCCGAATTCTCAGCTGCTCAGGCAAATCCTCTTCGATGGCTGGGGTTTCATTGCTCATAATGGTGTGGAGTCTAACGGTTCAAGCATTTCGTTCGTGAATTAAACGAAGGCCAATCAGCGTTAAATCTGGTTCGTGATCAGTAATTGTTTCAGAGACCCCAATAATCAACGGTGCTAATCCGCCTGTGGCAATAACTTTTGGAGCACCTGTATACGACTCGGCCAACTCGGCAGTAATGCGATCAACCAAGCCATCGACTTGGCCAGCGAAACCGAAAATTGTCCCGGACTGCAGCGCTTCAACAGTATTTTTCCCAATTACGTTTTTAGGTCTTATTAACTCGACTTTACGCAACTGCGCAGCTCGAGCAGCCAATGCATCAACTGAAATTTCAATGCCTGGGGCAAGTGCGCCACCTAAGAACTCTCCCTTGGGAGATACAACATCTAGATTCGTTGATGTTCCAAAATCGACAACTATCGCTGGCCCGCCAAATAAAGTGTGCGCGGCCAATGTATTTACGATGCGATCTGCGCCGATTTCTTTAGGGTTATCGACAAGCAAGGGGACGCCAGTCTTAATGCCTGGCTCAACAATGGTTGTACGCACATCGGCAAAGTAATCACTAATCATGCTGCGCAGCTCGCGAAGTGTCGCTGGCACGGTTGAACATATTGATAGGCCACTAACTGTGTAATCCTCCACAAGGGATCGGTACTGCAGCCATAGTTCATCGGCAGTGCTGCGTGGATCAGTCTTGACTCGCCATGAGCGAACCAACTCTTCGCCATCAAAAATGCCTAAGACAGTATTGGTATTACCCACATCGATTGTTAGCAGCATTAGGCACCCATTCGCATGTTATCTATAAGGCGCACGCCATCTATCCAGCCGGCGATGAGTGCGCGTTTGTTTTTTGTTGAATCTGTTGCCAATGAAAAATCATTTTCATCAATAATGGTTGCATAATCTCGCTTGAACCCAAGATCTGTCGAAAGCGTTGTATCGATAATCTCCTGAGCAATAGCCACAGTCGGTGCTAACCGTGCTGCAGCCATGGCGCGATAAATAACATTTGCACTAACTCGACCCGGCTCAGTTAAGCGAATATTGCGAGAGGAAAATGCAAGGCCGTCGAATTCACGAACCGTTGGAACACCGATAATTTCAACCTTACTTTTCATCGCTCGAATAATCTGTAGTTGTTGGAAATCCTTTTCACCAAATACCGCCGCCTCGGGCTTAACAATTTCAAACAAGCGATTTACAACGGTAACAACACCATCGAAGTGACCGGGCCGCGAAGCTCCTTCATATAGTTCGCCTATTGGGGATGCTTTTAACTTTGTGATCTCGCCTGGGTAAATCTCCTCATAATCCGGCATCCAAATTTCCGTAGCTCCAGCAAGAGTTGCTAATTGAATATCACGCTCAGGGCTGCGTGGATATTTTGCAATATCGTCGGCGTTTTCAAACTGCAAAGGATTAATAAAAATACTAACTACAACCTCTTTGCTCATTGTGCGCGCGCGTTTAATCAATGCTTGGTGGCCCTTGTGCAGGGCTCCCATAGTTGGAACTAATACGCTCATAGGGCTCCAGTCCTTTCAGGTACCGGGCGAGGTGAATTTAAGTTTAAGGGTTTGAGGGCAATTGCGCCAAAAGTTGATCGATCCGGCCATGAGTAAGCAGTACTGCATCTGCATCAATCTCAAACCAGGGTTCTAAAACAAATCTGCGCTCATGGGCACGGGGGTGAGGCAGCTCCAACTCAGTGCTCTTACTCAATAGGCCGCCGAATTGAATCAGATCTAAATCGATGGTTCGTGGCCCCCAGTGAACAAGACGTTCACGGCCCATACTCTTTTCAATCCCTTGTAATAATGCGAGCAAATCCAATGCAGGAAGTTCGCTTTCAATGATGCAGACGGCGTTTTCATAATCAGCCTGCTCTGGACCGCCCACGGGGGCAGTTGTGTAATATGAAGAAACTGCAATTACATCAGTTGCCTCCCGTAAAAGTTCAACTGCGATGTCTAAATTCTCGCGTGCATCGCCAATATTAGAACCGAGTGCAATTACCGCTTTCATCGCGTGCGGGTTATCTGTACCGCAATGTCTTTAAGCGTCGCAGTGACCGGTGCTTGCGGCTTATGTACGGTAACAATTACTGAATCCACTTTGAGATAATTATTTAGAATACGTTCGGCAATTCGTCCAGCCAATTTTTCAATGAGCGATACGGGATTGGACGTAATCTCAGCTACAACTAAATCCGAAATCTCGGCGTAATTAACCGTATCGTCAATCTCATCGCTCATTGAGGCGGCTCTTAAATCAACTTCGAGTGCTACATCAACAAAAAAATCCTGTCCATTAGTGCGCTCGTGTTCGAAAAGGCCGTGGTATCCAAAGCCATGAATTCCTTCAAGAAATATTCGATCGCTCATATACTCAACATCTCTTTGTGTGCTTTCACAGAGTGAACTCTAACTCCCCAAATACCCGATGTGGAGAGGCGCTTAGTTAGCGCAACACTGGCAGCCTCGCGTCCATCCGGAGAATCACCGCCTAGAAAGCGTTTACGTGAGCCACCAACTAATACGCGATGGCCGAGGGCGACAAAGTGATCTATGTGATCAATAATCTCCCAATTATGTGCCGCCTCTTTGGCAAAGCCAAGACCTGGATCAATTATTAAATTATCATGTGTTATTCCCGCATCGATTGCGGCGGTAATACGTGCTTCAAGCTCGCTAATTACATCGGCTACAACATCTGTATATATCGCTCTTGAATTCATATCCTTTGACTGCCCACGCCAATGCATTGCAATATAAGGTGTTTTAACTCCCGCCGCGGTTTCAAGCATTGTCGGATCGGCTAATCCGCCGCTGACATCGTTAATGATGTGCGCTCCGGCAGCTATTGCCGCTAGTGCGGTGCTGGCGCGCATGGTGTCGATGCTTATGCGGACTCCGTCTTTTGCTAACTCTGTAATGACTGGAATTACACGGGCCATCTCTTCATCTTCACTTACCCGTTCAGCCCCTGGACGTGTTGATTCACCGCCGATATCAATGATGTCAACACCTTCGGCAATCATTTCTCGGGCATGGGCTATAGCGCTATCAAATGAGTTGTATCGCCCACCATCGGCAAATGAATCTGGGGTGATGTTCAGAATGCCCATAACTATCATGGTTTTACCGATGAGTGATGAGACTAATTGCTTCTGCGCGCGTTGCTGGATTAAGAAGAGCGCCGCGTACAGCACTTGTCGTTGTACGGGCTTGTGACTTCTTAACTCCTCGCATCGACATACATAAATGCTCGCAATCGATAATAACAATTACACCTAGCGGATCAAGTATCTCTACTAATGCATCGGCAATCTGAGTTGTTAATCGCTCTTGTACTTGTGGGCGCTTGGCATAAACATCAACCAACCGCGCTAGTTTTGAAAGACCAGTGATCTTTCCACTTGGGATATATCCAATATGTGCAACGCCATGAAATGGAGTTAAGTGATGTTCGCAGTGAGAAAATACTTCGATATCTCTGACAATGACAAGCTCTTCGTGGCCGATATCAAATGTAGTTGTCAATACATCTTCGGGTGCTTGCCAGAGGCCACCAAAATTCTCTTTCATTGCACGAGCAACTCGTGCCGGCGTCTCCTTTAACCCATCTCGATCGGGATCTTCGCCCAATGCGAGTAGTAGTTCGCGAACTGCCCGTTCTGCGCGCTCTTGATCAAAAGGAGCAGATGCGCGCCCGTCTGTAACCGATACTTTATTGATCGTCACTTTTTGCCTTCTTACGACGTGTAGGTTTTTTAACTTCTTCAACGACAACGCTCCGTGCTGGAACCTCAACGGGTGGCTGATCAGATGGGATTCGAGTTATAGATCCAGTCCAGGCAGGCCGCGCCGTTACAGATTTAACCTTCTTAAAGATCTCTGCAATCTCATCCTTATTAAGCGTCTCTTTATCGAGCAGTACCAGGACCATTTCATCCAAAATTCCTCGGTTAGCGACCAAGATATCAAAGGCCTCTTGATGAGCATTCTCAATGAGTTTGCGGATCTCACGATCAACCACTCCGGCGATGCTCTCTGAGTAATCGCGTTGGTGGCCATAGTCGCGTCCCATAAATGGAGCATCAGCGTTTGCTCCTAATTTAATTGCACCAATGGCTTCAGTCATTCCATACTGAGTAACCATTGCGCGCGCAAGGGCCGTTGCCTTTTCAATATCATTAGATGCACCTGTTGATGGGTCGTGGAAAATTAACTCTTCGGCAGCTCGTCCACCCAATGAGTACGCCAACTGATCTAAAAGCTGATTGCGCGTCGTTGAATAACGATCTTCATCGGGAAGAATCATTGTGTATCCAAGTGCGCGACCTCTTGGCATGATCGTAATCTTATGAACGGGATCAGTGTGAGGAAGTGCGTGTGCAACAAGTGCATGACCGGCCTCGTGGTACGCAGTCACTCGGCGCTCGTCATCACTCATAATCCGTGACTTACGTTGAGGGCCAGCCATGACGCGATCTATCGCTTCATCGAGTTCGGAGTTAGAAATAACCTTCTTCTCTTCACGTGCAGTTAGTAGTGCCGCTTCATTAAGTACATTTGCAAGATCGGCACCAGTAAAACCCGGTGTGCGGCGTGCGTAATCAATAAGTTTCACATCATCGCCAAGTGGTTTGTTTTTAGCGTGCACTGCAAGAATCGCTTCGCGTCCCTTTAGATCAGGGCGATCAACTGCAATTTGTCGATCAAAACGTCCTGGGCGCAATAGCGCTGGATCCAAAACATCTGGACGGTTAGTTGCGGCGATAAGAATCACTTTAGTGTTTTCTTCGAAACCATCCATTTCGACTAACAGTTGGTTAAGTGTTTGCTCGCGCTCATCATGTCCACCGCCCATGCCTGCACCGCGCTGGCGGCCGACGGCATCGATCTCATCGACAAATACGATTGATGGAGAGTTTTCCTTAGCTTGATTGAAAAGATCGCGCACACGTGCTGCGCCAACTCCCACAAACATTTCAACAAAATCTGATCCGGAGATTGAATAAAAAGGAACCCCTGCCTCACCAGCGACTGCTCGTGCAAGGAGCGTCTTACCTGTTCCGGGAGGGCCGAAGAGAAGTACGCCCTTTGGAATTTTGGCTCCAAGGACGCCATATTTATCTGGATTTGCCAAGAAATCCTTTATCTCTTCAAGTTCGGAAATCGCTTCATCGGCGCCTGCAACATCTTTAAATGTCGTCTTTGGAACATCATTATTTTGAAGCTTCGCGCGGGATTTTCCAAACTGAAAGACCTTGTTGCCGCCCTGAGCCTGGCTCATCATCCAAAAGAATAAGAAGCCAATTAATAGAAATGGAATGATTGAAAAGAGAAAGGAGACAAGTAGTGATTGCGATGGGACTCGTACATTCCACCCCTTTGACGGCGGATTTGATGTGAGGGCGTCAATGAGCGTTGGCTCTTGGCGCGCAACATATGAAGCCTCCACTTTGGTTGAGCCCTCAATTAAGGTGCCTGACTTTAAAATCAGTCGAATCTTTTGATCCTTGTCCACAATCTCTGCAGACTCAACATTTGACTGTGCAATTGCATCTAGAGCCTGTGATGTTTCAATCTGTGTATAGCGATTTCCAACTGAAGATATTTGACCAAAGATAGAGACGGCAAAAATTGCAACGAGAATCCAGAAAAGAGGTCCGCGAAAGATTCGTCCGGCGCGAGTCGCAGGTTTTTTTGGCGTTGAACTACCCGCAAAACTCTTCTTAAGTGGGCTCTTCTTATCCACTTTCTTTACCGGCTTCTTTGTTTCAGACATCTTTTTCATTTCTCGTTTCTTAGGGGAATTAGGAGTACATGTGCTTAGCAAGCACAGCAATAAATGGAAGGTTGCGGTATTTTTCATCAAAGTCGAGTCCATAGCCGACGACGAAATCTGTTGGAATTTCAAAGCCAACATATTTAACATCGACCTTTACTTTCGCCGCCTCTGGCTTGCGCAAGATAGAGAGAATTTCAACGCTACCGACTCCTCGAGATTCGAGGTTGGCCTTTAGCCATGAGAGCGTTAAACCTGAATCAACAATGTCTTCAATGATGAGAACATTACGGCCAGTTATGTCTCGATCTAAATCTTTTAGAATTCGGACTACACCGCTAGATTTTGTTCCAGAGCCATATGAAGACACTGCCATCCAGTCCATCTCAACGTGGCGCTGTAGGGCGCGTGAGATATCTGCAACGGCCATTACCGCTCCTTTAAGCACGCCGATTAAAAGGAGATCTTTGCCTTCGTAATCTTTATCTACGCGCGCTGCAAGCTCTTTAATCTTTGCCTGCAACTCTTCCTCAGTTACAACAACGCGTTCGATATCTTTTTCGACTCTAGCTAAATCCACGAAGGCTCCTCTTGGCTCAGTTACGTAAGAGCGAAAGTCTGCCCGAAAAACGCTCAACCTTCACACCACCGGGCAGGTGAGATGCCCCTTGGCCGCTCCAGGCCGTGATTAACGCCTCAATTGAGGCTAGATGATCGGCTGAAATCGAGCCCGACGGCGCCCCGGCGGCGTAGATCGCCGCCCGCAGGATTCGGCTGCGGATAGCTCTGGGAAGGCTCGCCAAATACCCGCACTCAAGATCACTTAAATCCAGAGACTGAATTTCGCGATCTGCCCAGGCATCGAGTGCATCTGCATCCTGGCGCAAGAGCTCGGCGCTACGGGCTAACGCTTCAGAGATTCCTGGACCAATTGTTCTTTCAAGAGTTGGGAGAGCCTCCGTGCGCACTCGTACACGCGCAAAGTTTGAATCAGAGTTATGCGGGTCTTGCCATGCAAGTAAGCCGGCTTCCTTGCATGTATTTTCTGTTTGTTCGCGCGTGATCGCAAGTAACGGGCGAATATATTTTCCGTTCTGCGGTGCCATTCCTGATAACGATCTGGTTCCTGATCCTCGTGCTAGACCTAGTAAGACGCTCTCGGCCTGATCATCGCGAGTGTGACCTAAGAAAACTGCAACCGAATTTAATTTTTTGCTCACTTCATCTAATGCCGCATATCGAGCTTTACGAGCTGAGGCTTCAAGACCTTCAGTAATATTGACTGTAACTTTTTCAATACTTGTTTCTACTTGCAGCGAGTTCATCTGTTCAACCACGAAGGCCGCTTGGCTAGCTGAGGCGCTTTGAAGTTGGTGATCAACTGTTACTGCGTGCAATGCAATTGCTAACTTTGGTGCCTCAAGTGAAAGTGCATAGGCAAGTGCTAATGAATCGGCTCCTCCGGATACAGCGACAATTACTAAGTCGCCTGGCTCTAATTTTTCCAGCCAAAAGCGCACAGCACTTCTGATTGCCAATGCACTTGAACTCATTGCGTAAGACTAGACCCGGCCACCAAATGGCATAAGCCCTTTAACGCTATAAATACTTGAGTACAACAGGCCTGCATTCTTAGAGTTTGCCTCCCACATCATGCCGTTGCCTGCATAGATTGTGATGTGGTGAATCGTTGAGATTGTGCCCTTATAGGAGTAGAACAGGAGATCTCCTGGTACCAGCTCATTGAGCAAAACATGCTTGGTATAGCCCGAATACAGCGCCGAGTTAAGACGATCCCAATTTGGCCATCCTAAGCCAGCTGATTTATAAGCTGCATAAACCAGACCTGAGCAGTCAAATGTATTTGGTCCTTGAGTGCCCCAAACATAAGGTTTGCGTGCAAGGACTTGTTTCTTTGCATAGTCAACGGCTTTTAACCGCTGTGCTTCTGTTGTTCTGATTGTGGATCGACCTTTAAATCCAATGTCCGGCCAAATCTTAGACTGCCCTGCCGTTTGCGTCGCTTGATTTGCCTGAGCCTCTTCAAGCAATGCAAGTTGCCTTTGCTGCTCAAGAGTTATTCTTACTTTGCGCGCACTTAACAAATCTTTCATTAATTGATCTTGAACTTTTTGAAGCTTGGCAACCTCTTTAGCTTGCTCGGCCTTTGCATCATCGGCCGCCTTTTTTGCTACGGCAACTTTGTCGGTTGCTTTTTGCTGAGCGATTTTTGCATCGTCGGCGGCCTGCTTCGCTGCACGGGCAATTACTTCGGCAGCTTTAAATCGTTCTAGTGCAATCGTATTTTTCGATCCCAATGTACTTAAGGTGCTTAATTGATCCATTAAATCCTGGGGGCCATTAGCGCTAAGCAGAGGTTCGATATCGCTCATGCTTCCGCCTAAAATGTAAGCGTTACTTGCAAGTCGGCCAATCACTCTGTGTGCCTCTTCAACTGCCGCTGCAGTTTCTGCCGCGTATTGCGCAGCTGCGCGCGCTGCAGCAGATGCAACGGCTAACTCCTTTTGCGCTTTTACATACAAGGCAGTTGCGGTATTGGCTTTAGCTGTTAGCGCACGAAGACTTTGATTGGCTGCGGCCAATTTTGCCGCCTGAGCAGCAGCTACCTTTTTCTTTTCCGCTTCAACCTTCTTGGCAGCTTCAATCTGTGCCAGCGTTGGTTTTGGGGTCTTCGCTAACGCCGGCGCTGCCGTTAATGTCAGTGCAGCGACAAGGGCGAGTGAGATCGCTCTGCTTATTCTCAAATGAAGACCTCCGGGGGAAGGGGTTAAGAATAATTGAGCAATCTTAAAAAAGTCGGGTAATACCTGCTGGTGTCCTTAATTAGATACGTCACGGCGTACAAAGAGAAGTGATGCGACGATGGCACCAACTGCCACATACACACCACCCACAAGCAAGGCGTGTGAGTATTCAATTCCACCCGACATGCCTATTGGCTGACCACCAGATGCAATTGCAGCAAGCTGGGCTCCCGGCATCCAATTTTGAAGTGAACTCTTAACGGCAATCAAGAGGTTCTCGACAATTAAAAGCCATAAAACTCCAAAGGAGATTGCACTTATCGGAGAGCGCAGTAGCAAACCTAAGACCATCCCAATAGTTCCGAATCCAATGACGGAGATGATTATGTTTATAAAGGTTGTAAAGAGCGCGTGACGACCATCGGCACCAAACCAAAGCTCTGTAGAGACATTAGCTCGAGGTGCCAGTATTACCGAGGCACTGATGCTCACAATTGCAGAAAGCACAATCATTATTAATGCAAAAAGCTTCATCGCAATGAATTTTCCAGCTAGGACTCGTAATCGACCGGGTTGGCGAATAAGTAAGTTGCGCAATGTTCCATATGTATATTCCTGAGCGGTCTGGGCGGCAAAAACACAGAGCGCAATTATCCCTAAGAAACCACCCACGCTGCTAAATCCTTGGACACCGCCAGTTGCAAGAGCTAAAACCTCACGGGTAACAGTCCGGCCACGATCGGAGTTGCCATCGGGTGAATCAATGAGTAAAAATAAAAGTGATGAGAAGAGCGCACTAAAGAAGACCACTGCGCCCATGGTTCCTAGAAAAAGTGAGGGGCGGCGTAGCTTTCGTAGCTCAGCAAATGCAACGTTCCACATTAGTTTTCACCTGTCATTTCAAAGAAAGTTTCCTCAAGGTTTGGGAGTTGGGGGGTCAATTGTGAAAGTGTTATTCCTGCATCAAAGGCAGCACGGTTAAAATCAACTGCCCACTCTGCTGGTCCTTCAACATGTACTGCGCCATCTCTAATCATGGCCCGATGTCCAGCACCCTCTGCAATCGCAAGCAAAGTTACAAACTGGCCATCGTTAGCACCCTTAGCAATAATTACAGGTTGTTGGTCGAGCATTAGGTCAGTCATCTTGCCTGTGAAAACAACTTCACCTTTGCGCAACATAACTAAGTAATCGCTAATAAGTTCGAGCTCGGAAAGAAGGTGAGAGGAAACAAATACAGAGGTTCCATCATTTGCTAGCGAGCGCAACAGTGCGCGCACTTCTTGAATTCCTTCAGGGTCCAAGCCATTTGTTGGCTCATCCAACATCAGCAGCTTTGGATTAGGCAATAAAGCCGCTGCAATTCCTAAACGCTGCTTCATTCCTAGTGAATATGTCTTGTACTTTGATTTAGCGCGATCACCAAGGCCAACCTGATCCAGAAGATGCTGTACTCGATCGGTTGAAAATCCTCCGAGAGTTGCTAAATATTTTAAGTTCTCGCTACCGCTCAGTGCTGGATAGAAAGCTGGACCCTCAATCATGGCCCCAACTCGAGGCAAGTATTTTTCAGGGTGTTCGATGGAATGCCCTAAAATTTCGCCGGTACCTCCTGTTGGAGTAATAAGTCCCAGGAGCATTCGCATCGTTGTGGTTTTACCTGAGCCGTTTGGTCCAACAAAACCGCAGATTGTGCCGAGTGGTACCTCAAATGTTGCATGGGATACGGCCATTCGCTCGCCATATCTCTTACTCAAATCCGTTACTGATATCGCAGTGTTAGACATAGGGATTACTCTGCCATAATTTACAGATGAGTACACCATGGGGTTACCGCCCGCGCAATGAGCGCGAAGAGCCACAGTGGGATCTTCATCCACAAACCCATGCAGTACGTGCCGGACTTGCCCGCTCTGGTTTTGGAGAAACTTCAGAGGCACTCTATTTAAATAGTGGCTTTACATACTCCACTGCTGAAGAGGCCCTTGATTCTTTTGCCGAAGAAACCGATCACTTTCTCTATAGCCGCTTCCATAATCCAACGATCGCAATGTTTGAGCAACGCTTGGCGGCGATTGAAGGCGCAGATTTCTGTGTAGCAACGGGCTCTGGAATGTCGGCGATGTTTTCATCCCTTGCCTGCCTTGTCGAACAGGGCGACCATGTCGTTGCATCGGCTGCCATGTTTTCATCGTGCCATGTAGTGATCACAGAGATCTTGCCTAAGTGGGGCGTAACCTTCGAATTAGTAAAAGGCAACGACCCGGCAGCATGGGAAAAGGCTCTGAGCAAACCAACTAAAGCCGTCTTTATTGAGACTCCAAGTAACCCCTTAATGGAGATCGTTGATATACAAATGGTGAGCGATTTAGCCCATAAAGTCGGTGCAACCGTAATCGTCGATAACGTCATGGCATCGCCCGTTTTGCAAAAGCCTTTACAACTTGGTGCCGATGTTGTTATGTACTCAGCAACAAAGCACATTGATGGACAGGGCCGTGTTCTTGCCGGAGCGATCCTTGGCTCGTCCTCTTACATTCATGAAAAGCTAATGCCCTTCACTCGACATACTGGCCCATCGCTAAGCCCATTTAATGCCTGGGTCCTGGTGAAATCACTAGAAACTATGGAGATGCGTGTCGAGCGAATGGTTGCAAACGCTCAAGCTATCGCCGAATTTTTAGAGGCCCGGCCTGAGATTAAATCTGTGCGTTTTCCTGGGCTTAAATCCCACCCTGATCACGCACTTGCCATGAAGCAGATGAGCGGTGGCGGTGGCACAACCGTTGGCATTGAATTTGTAGGTGATCAGGCATCGGTTTTTGCCTTCATGAACAAGCTGCGCATCATTGATATCTCAAATAACTTAGGTGATAGCAAATCACTTATTACCCATCCAGCGACATCAACGCACAGGCGCTTGGGAGCTGAAGTACAGGCTGAAATGGGCATCACGCCCTCAGTGTTGCGATTATCCGTTGGTCTTGAACACTCAACAGATTTAATAAAAGATTTAACTCAAGCACTTAGCTGAGCAACAACAAGTACAACTGATAACAAACTTAAATAAGTTATCGACCATTGAAAGATTTTTCCGGCGGTTTTTCCATAATCTGGTGAGCTCTCTTTAAGTGCAACCAGTTCGCGGGCGAAAACTAAGCCAAGCCCAACTGTTATTACAAGGGACCAGGTTGGTAGGGCCGCCGAAAGAATCAACCAGATAGAAGATGCAATCATCATAATTGTGTGAAACCACATTTGACGATACACATTTGCCTTAGTGGCAACAACTGGAAGCATCGGAATGCCCGCTGCAGAATAATCATCTTTATATTTAATTGCCAGCGCCCAAAAATGAGGTGGTGTCCAAAAGAAGATCACCATAAAGAATGCCAATGACGTTAACGACAGTGAGTTAGTAACTGCCGCCCAACCGATAAAAACTGGCATGCAACCTGCCGCTCCACCCCAAACAATGTTTTGAGATGTCCTGCGCTTTAAACCGATTGTGTAAACCAAAACATAAAATGCAATCGCAATAAATGATAAGAGCGTTGCCAATGGAGTAGTGAAAACCCAAAAAATAATGAGCGATAAAATACCAATGGCCGATGCAAAGATTGCGGCATTGACTCTGCTAATTACGCCAGTAACAATCGGGCGTTTTGCAGTTCGAGCCATTAACTTATCGCTCTCACTTTCGATAACCATATTAAAAGCATTGGCACTGCCTGCAGATAAAGTGCCAGCGAGAATCGTTGTAGCCACTAACAAAAAGGATGGAAAGCCTTTGGCCGCTAAAACCATGGCTGGGAGGGTTGAAACTAATAGGAGTTCGACGACCCGTAGCTTCATTAGACCTACATAGTCACGCACGAGGGTCTTCACCTGCCTAGATTACTCAGCAAACTGGTACTCGGTTCACAGTGCCTTCTCAGGCTAAAAGGCTACTTTTCCTCTAACGAAAGGAGCTTCACATGACACCTTCACAGAAGCCCGAATGGATTGAGATCGCAGATGCAGATAAAGCAGCATCGGTACGTAGAATTTCTAAGGGCCTGCCTGTCATGGCCCTTGTTGTGACTGCATCAATATTAGGTATCGGCAGCATCTTCGCTCAGACCGCCGAGCAGAGTCCGGCTTCAGCTATTGAGATAGCCGCGCCTGTAGTTCAAAGCTCTCAGTCAAGCGAGTCCTCTCCTGCGACCGTCGAAACACAGTCGGCAGTCACGCAAACATCAAAAGCCTCTTTTACGCCACAGGGAGCAGCTGTTGTATCTCCTTCAGCTCCAACAATGAAAAATCCATCTATCGGTATGTTGCCTACGGGCGGCGGGGATGATGACGATGATGACGAAGAGGATGATGACGAAGGCGACGACGATTAATTTGTAAGCAATATAGTTAGGACATGCGCCGTAACTATATTTTTTTAGCAGTAGTAATTTCACTCTGTGCCCTTTCTACACCGGCACAGGGTGAAGTTTTAACCAGTGAAAGTAAGATGTCATTAGTAAAGACGATCACTGGCAATATTTCACCCAAATCAGTTAGAGCTTCTGGCACCGGACTAGTTAGTGCTCATAACATGATGTACAGACACAGCGTCACGATTTATGATGCCAACACTTTTGAATTAATTAAGACCGTCCCAGACTCAGTTCAGCTCTCTAAATTCGGTTACTCCAAGTATTCATCACTCTATAAAGGTGCGCCCGTTGAAGGCTCGTACTCCCCCGATGGAAAATACTTATATGTAACGAACTACGCGATGTATGGAAAAGGTTATAACCGCGAAGGACATGACACCTGCTCACCGGCATCAAAGTTTGACTCCAGTTTTCTCTATCGAATAAATTTGAGCAGTTACGAAATCGATGCTGTATATCCAGTTGGCTCGGTTCCTAAAGTCGTTGAAACCACCCCTGATAATAAATATGTACTTGTCTCTAACTGGTGTTCTTATGATCTCAAAGTCATTTCTGTCGAGTCACAAAAGACTATTAAAACTATAAAAATTGGCCGTTATCCTCGAGGAATTGCCGTAAGTAGTGATGGGAAGACCGCCTATGTTGCCGAAATGGGCGGCAATCGAATCCATGTAGTAAATCTCGACGACTTTTCGGTTACCTATATTCCGATTGGCAGTAATCCGCGCGCAATCGTCCTATCGCCAGATAACTCCATGATGTACGTGACTATGAATCTTTCGGGAAAGGTCGCCTCTTGGAATCTTGTGACAAATAAGGCGGGTAAAACAGTAAAAACAGGAAAGGCGGCACGTAGTCTTGCGATTTCAGATGATGGCTCTGCCCTCTTTGTGGTCAACTTTGTCAGCGATACTATTTCTAAAGTGCGGACGAGTGATATGAAAACTCTTCAGACTATAAAGGTTTGTAATGAGCCAATTGGAGTAACTTTTGATATCCCGACCCAGCGAACTTGGGTTGCTTGCTATGGTGGTTCGATTAAAATCTTTGATAATAAATAACTAAGGGGCGGGCGTAGCTTCAGAGATCTCCGCAGGTATATTGGGTGCTGCAATTCTGCCTAATAATCTGTCAATTGCATTTCGTGCCCTATCGCTTGCACTATTTCCCCTAGGAATATCATCGGCTAAAGTGACAAAAATGTACTCGCGATCAGCAGATTCGACATAACCAGCTAAAGTAACTGTGCCGTTGAGAGTTCCCGTTTTAGCACGGACCAAACCCACGGCGTTCGGTGCGGTTTTTATAAATCGATTTCGTAAAGTGCCTGATACTCCACTTACTGGCAGGGATTGATAGAGAAGTGCAAACTTCTCATCCCTACGAGTTTTCAATAATAACTGCCCGATGATTTGGGCGGTAATTCGATTCTCTTTTGATAAACCACTCGCATCTACTATTACGAGCTTTGATGAATCGATATCAAACTTACTTAAAAGTTCGGCAAAGGTAATAGCCACGCCTTCATCATTTAATCCATGCCCGGCACTCTTCGAAGCCAGGCGAGCTAAGCGCTCTGCCAGCATGTTATCGCTCCACAAAAGCGTAAAATCTAGAATCTCTGCAATTGGAGGAGATGTGGAAGTAAGCACGAAATCGCCCTGCATGGAAGCTAGCGTCTGAACCCCAACAGATTTCATTGTTGGCTTAAATCCCCGCTTGGCCCAAAATGCCTTCAAATTTGCAACATCCTGTGAATAAATGCCTGCATACATGACTTTGATATTTTTAAGCGAACCACGATTAGCTGCTTTTAACGCCGTCATTGAGTTGAAAGCTAATCGTGGCAGAGATGTTCGGTGCATTTTCTTAGCGACGCTATCACTCATGCTTATCCATGGATCAAGTGAGCCTTGAATGAGCAATGTCTTTGGTTCAGATCCTAGATATATATCGGTTTGAAAACTACTTAGTGGATCTAAATGTTCTAGGGTCGCAGCGGCAGAGAGAATTTTCATCACAGATGCAGGTTTTCTTTGCGAGTATGAGTTTCTCTCATACACAACTTCTCCAGTTGTCTCATCAATTAGAATCATCGCAGGATTTGATAGTGCTGGAATTTTCAGGAGCTCATTGAAGGCGGCAGGAATGGAGGCAGCCGAAAGCACAGCACCTGCTGGAACAACACCGAGTGCAGTTGTTAAAGCAAGTAGCGCGAGGAGAAATTTCCGATGCATGCGCCTATTAACGCCAGAATGAGGCGATAAAAATATTGGTAGTAGTAAGGGCGATTAAAAGTAACCACGTACTCTTTTCAAGGATTGGCTTCTTGAGATTGCAATAACCGATAACAAGAATCGCAATAAGTATTAGAAGTTTGATACCAATCTTTGTATGGTTGAGCGTCTCATCGGGATGCACTGTTGAAAACATCCCTACCATCGCCAATCCCGCGATCAGAGCCGTCAGGCCTGCATGCAAGATTCCAGGAGCGAACTTCCGAGGGTTTTTATTCCACTGGTGCACTAGTAAGTAAAGAATCGCTACAACGCAAAGAATGTGAATTACATAGAGGATCGTGTTGATAGTAGTCATGTAACCAGTTTAGAGTGACTCCATGTCTTCTCCAACTACCCCAGCCTCTATTGGCCCAGGTGAGTTTTTCCCAGTTATCGGCGTAGGGCCGCATGAAAAGCCATGGCCTAAAGGCGATCAGTACGATGTTGAGCTTTTAGAAAATGGCGATCGTAGAAACGTCTTAGATCACTATCGCTACTGGAGCGTTGAGGCGATCGTTGCAGATTTAAACACTAAACGTCATAAGCTGCAGATCGCTATTGAAAACTGGCAACATGATTTGAATATTGGCTCAGTTGTACGTACCGCGAATGCATTTAACGTGGCCGGTGTACACATCGTCGGAAAACGCGACTGGAATAAACGCGGTGCTATGGTCACAGATAGATACTTAACTGTTCATCACCATCCAACAATTGAAGATTTCGCAAATTGGTGTAAAGAAAACAACTTACCCATCATTGGAATTGATAACGTTCCTGGATCAAAGCAGCTAGAGAGCGCGCAACTTCCAGAGAATTGTGTTCTTCTATTTGGCCAAGAAGGAGCCGGAATGTCTGAAGAAGGTATTGCCGCCTGCGAAGTCCTATACGAAATTAATCAATATGGCTCGACCAGATCAATGAACGCGTCGGCCGCGGGAGCGATCGCTATGTATCACTGGGCATTACAACACCTTCCGCGATGAAGAAAATTTGGTTAACACGCAACCTAATTCTCTTAACGCTAGTCTCTCTCGCCCAAGATGCCGCTAGTGAGTTGTTGTATCCGCTCTTACCTATTTTATTAACGGGAGTAATTGGGGCCGCGCCCCTTGCCCTCGGACTCATTGAAGGCTGTGCTGAAGCGGCAGCGGGTTTTGCCAAGTTGTTGAGTGGAAAATCTAGCGATCGTTTAGGTCGTAAACCCTTTGTTATTTCAGGATACTCATTAGCTGGGGTTGGAAAAACCCTCGTAGTTGTTGCAACAAGTTGGCCGCTAGTTTTCTTTGGTCGAGTAACCGATCGAATAGGTAAGGGATTGCGAAGTGCGCCTCGAGATGCACTCATTGCCGACTCGGTAGATAAGGCGCATCTTGGACGTGCCTTTGGTTTTCACCGCACCGGCGACAATATAGGCGCGGTAATTGGTCCCGGAATCGCCCTCATTGGCTTGGCCATGCTCGATGGTGATGTTCGAGCCGTTGCCCGATGGGCGTTAATTCCTGCAGTTATCTCTGGTCTATTGACTCTGTTAATTAGAGAAAACTTCGTTAAGACACCGAAAATCAAATCAGTAAAGAAACCACACCCAGAACTGCCACACACTTTAAAACGTGCGATTGCACTATTGGTTTTGATTCAACTAACTAATATCCCCGATGTACTTTTACTGCTCCGCCTGCATGACATCGGTTTTTCAACTCAAGGTGTTGTTCTCTCATACATGCTCTTTAGTGGCGTTACCGTGCTTGCAGCTTTTCCAGGTGGGTATATCGCCGACAAA
>CAXNOC010000018.1:0-22329 GCA_964203745.1 Candidatus Planktophila sp. | reverse complement strand
TAGATTCCATGGTGCGTATTGTGTCAGTTAGTTAAGAATCCATACAGTTGAGCGCGCTGGAACGATGTGCTTTCCATCGCGAGTATCCACATCTCCCGAACTCTGGAGAATTACTTGGCCAGAATAATCGACTTCAAGGTTTTGCTCTGAAAGATTCATCACAATAGTTACTGCTCTACGCTTGAAGACTAGAAGCCCTTCCCTCATTGATCCATGTAATGGGGATTCCAGCCACTCAATATCACCAGCTCCAGTTAAGTGCTCTGTGCGCAGAGCCATGGCGCTTCGGTAGAGATTGAGGACACTCTCTGAGTCTGCGCTCTGATTTTCAACGCTTAAGGGTTGCCAGGATTGATTAATCGGAAGCCAGGGAGTACCCGATGTAAAACCAAATGGTGTTGAATTCCCGCTCCACGGCAATGGCACGCGCGCACCATCGCGACCTTTTATTGCACCCTTTGAGCGAATAAATGATGGATCTTGGCGATCGGAGTCTTGCAACTCTCCATCGGGTAGTCCTAACTCTTGACCGGCAAAGATATAGGCAGAACCAGGAAGAGCGAAAACAAAAAGTGCAAGTGCTTGGGATTCAAGAGCGCCCAATCGAGATGCGACACGGGGGGAGTCATGGTTACTCAACGCCCATGTTGGAAGCGCATTAACCGTTGCATTGAGTTGGTTCGACCTATTAATCACTTCGAACAAGTAACCACTTTGAAAAGGCGCAGTAAGAAGGTCAAAGTTAAAGACTTGATGAAGCTCATCGGCACGCACATAACGAGTGGCATTAACTGGCGGGTGTACCCAAGCTTCAGCCACTGCCATCACATCACGTGAACCATATGAGTCAAAGAGTTTGCGCCACTTTCGGTAAATCTCGTGCACGCCTTGGCGATCAAAATATGGAACCGACTCTAAAAGCGCGTTACGTACATCTGTATCCATCTCAACATCCAAGCGAAGTGCATCGCTCAACCCTTCAGGATTTGGGTGATTAGCGTGAATATTTTCCTTAACGAGACCGTGTGCCACATCGATTCGGAAACCATCAATTCCAAGATCTAGCCAAAAGCGCAGTGTTGTTTCGAAATCGGCATTAACTTCCGGGTTCTCCCAATTTAAATCAGGCTGCGAAGAATCAAATAGGTGCAAATAGAACTGGCCGTCAGCTACTTGAGTCCAAGCAGCTCCGCCAAAGAGTGATATCCAGTTATTGGGTGGCGTACCATCTGGTTTTGCATCATAGAAGTGAAAGCGACTGCGCTCGGGTGATCCGCGCCCAGCTTTTAATGCAGCCTTGAACCATTCATGTTGATCAGAGAAATGATTGGGAACAATATCGGCTATTACGCGAAGATCTAACTCGTGAGCTCTGATGATGAGCGCTTTAGCATCCTCTAAATCACCATAACGTGGATCTACATCTCTGGGATCGGCGACGTCGTAACCGCCATCTTTATTGGGGGATGTATAGAAGGGGCTGAGCCAAATCGCATCGACTCCAAGCTCTCGCACGTATTCAAGGTGGGAGGTAATACCGGCTAAATCGCCCTCGCCGTCACCGTTGCTGTCATAGAAAGAGCGGGGATAAATCTGATAAATCACCGCTTCTTTCCACCACGGCGTAGATTTCATGGTGCTAAACCTATTTCACGTATAGAAGACCCAACAATGTAAGAAACCTGAAAGGGGCCTAAGAAGGTTGCGCTTGTATAACGATTTACGGCGTTATCTTGGCTTCGACCTCTTTCATTAACGTGTGCATATCTTGCGAGATAGAGCGCAGGGCGCGCAACTCCTGATGTGCCAGTGTGCGGGCCTCTTTGGCAAGTTCAAACTCGGCTATTGATGCGGTATGGGTTTCATTGATAGTAGCTTCAAGACTCTGCGCTTGAACCTTTTGACCTACCATAATTATCGAGAGCAAAACTAATTGCAAGAAGGTCTGTGCGACCCAAGAAACAATTACGATCGAATCACCCGAGGCAATTGCTTTTGGGAGGGATATCAAAGCAATCGCTGCAAAGAGATAAGCGCACCACATTGTTGCTACGCCATTTGTAATTTTTTTCGCGAGCCATGGATTGAATCTTTTCATGGCTAAACGATAGCCAAGCGGTAGGTTAAGAAGAAGAGGTTGGGCTGGGTTTAGGAGATTTTGTTTTCTTCGCCGCTATGGTTTCAGGGCTCTTACTTGGCTCTGACTTACTTGACTTACTTGACTTAACAATCTCTAACTTGCTCGGCCTTACAGGCTCTAGTGGAGCCGGTCCCATCTCAGAAATTGCCGCGTCTCGAGCAGCGGCAGCTAATGCCACTGCAGTTTTCTGTTGGGCAAGAATGGCGGATTTGGCGTCAGCGGTTTTTGCGGTGCGCATCGCTGTTTTTGCAAAACTGTTAGCCGCTGCCACTTTGGACATAAACTCTTTAGTTATATCTTTTCGCTCTTGATCGCGCTCACTCATTTGATCTTTATAAATCTCCACATCTAATTTGTACTGCTCAAAGGCTGTTAACGGCGTCGACGATGGCGAAGGTGAAGGTGAAGGAGAGGGTGTGGAGTCGGCATATGATGAGGGAGCTGCAAAAATGAACATGAGAACACTGAGGGTTAGCCCTGCCAAGAGTCGGAACTTCATGGCTACATAATGGCCTATTACTTTGTGCTTTTTCTGTGAAACACGAATATAAAGCCCTTACCAATTGGCAACTGCGCCTACACGTGAAAGAGTGGGGCTATGGGCGAACTAATAATGATTGTTGATGATGAGCCTGGGGTTAGAGCCCTTCTGCGCGACACTTTGAGTATCGCCGGCTTTGAGACCGTTGAGGCAAGTGATGGCATGGCCGCCCTCACGCTACTGCGCACCAATAAGCCCGTGTTGATGGTGATAGATATAAATATGCCCTTGATGGATGGCTTCGAACTAGTTGAGCGCTTACGGAGTACAAATGATTTAACTCCAGTTTTAATGCTTACTGCACGTGAAGATAAGAGTGATATTGCGCGCGGTTTAAAGATCGGCGCGGATGACTATGTCATCAAGCCCTTTGGAATCGAGGAGCTAGTTCTTCGGATAAAGGCCATTTTGCGTCGCTCCTATAAATCCACAACTGCACCAGCACTTCTTACGTGTGGACCAATTACTATTGACGATGATCAACATTGCGTAACTTTTAATGGTGAAGAGATTGATCTCTCACCTACCGAGTATCGACTCCTGCAGATTCTCATGGAGAAAAAAGGCCGTGTACTTAGTAAGAAGCTCTTGCTAGATGAAGTCTGGGGTATCACTTTTGAATCAGAGAGCACAGTAACGGATACGTACATATCTTACTTACGTAAGAAGTTTCACCGAGATGGATTTGAGGGAATCAAGACTGTTCGTGGAGTAGGTTTTCAGATTCAGGAACCTAAACCGGTTTAATGAAGGATAAAACTCGACAAATCTTTGCAACTGTCACAGTTACCTCAATACTCTCACTCCTCATCGGAGGTTTTGCAGTCTGGGGCTCCTATCAATCAGAGATCTCGGTAATTAATGAGCATCTAAAAACCGTTGCTTTAGATGTTGAACTAAGTCCAGGGGATCCGATAGCTGCAGCCCTTCTGAGTGTTGAGCAAAACAACTTTGATATGACAGTTGCCTTTATGGCACCTACCGGTGAAATGGCGATATTAAAACAATCTAGAAAGGCCGTTCTAAATGGCCCGGCTAAACTTCAAATTCGTCGTATTTATATTCCCGAGGGCGAGCAGCTAGTTATTGCAGCCTCCCTTACTGATATCAATAGTAATTTACGGACAAATCTCTGGCAATTATTGATGTTTATCCTTTTTGCAAACACGATTGCATCATTTATATCTATTCTGATTAATCGCTCGGGCGCCCTCGCAATGGAGCGCTCCCAACGCGAAAAGATGCAGGAGTTCTTGGGTGATGCCGCACATGAATTAAGAACTCCGTTAACAGTTGTAAAGGGATATGCAGAACTGTTGGAGGGCAAAAAATTAGAGCAGGGCCGCGAAGCGATGGCATTTAATCGCCTTAATAGTGAAATCAAACGCATGGAATTGCTCATTGCCGACTTGCTCATGTTGGCCGAATTAGGCGAAGAAAAAGTCGATGAGTTTTCAGCTGTCAATCTCTCGGAACTTCTAATGGATGGCGTAAAGGACTTTGAGATAATCGCTGCCACGCACCCACTCGAGGTACATATCGAGGATTCCGTAGTTTTAAATGGCTCAGAGAAATATTTACAGCGGTTCATCACGAATGCACTCGCAAATATCAGAATCCATACCCCGCCCGATGTTCCGGTACGAATTTCCCTTCAAAGCACAAGAGAGATCAAACTCGTTATTGAAGATGGTGGCGTTGGTTTGCCCTCTCAATCATATGGAGAGAGGATTCAAGGATTAAAGCGCTTTGATAGATCCCGCTCGCGCGAAAGTGGCGGTAGTGGCCTGGGTCTGAGCATCATGAGCGCCGTTATCGAGCGACATCAAGGTGTACTTACATTGAGAAAAAGCGACTTAGGCGGCTTAGCAATTGAAGTTCAACTTCCTCGCACTTAGACTTAAGTGATGCAAAAGCTACAGCAGTTATTTCGCCACAATAAACCATGACAAACTCACTAGAAGATGCAATGCATGATGCAAGCACCCGAATCGTAGATATAGCGGGTTTAGTGCGAGTGGTTTTATCTGGTTGCCGTCGCAATATGGTGACTGAGTTCGATCGGATTGACATTCGCCCTGTTGAGATAAAGGGAAAGATTCTTTTACAACTTAGCCATAACGATGGTCGCGCAACTACTGTTAAAAACCTAATCCCGGAGAATAATGATGTTCTCGCCTTACTTTCAAGTGGTTATTCCAATATTTTAGTTGACACTATCAACGGCTCTATGTCGATACGGGTTACTAAGAGTGGCGATGCCCAAGTACATTTCGAAAAGAAGTCAATGGAGCAAAACTTGAGCCACGATAAGAAAAAAGCCCGTCTCTTAGAACCAACTGATCCTTTTTTGTTGGAAGTGGGCATAGCCGACCACAAGGGTGCGATTAAGCCATCTAAACAAGATAAGTACATGCAAGTTGAAGAGTTCTTACGCCTTTTAGCGCCAACATTAAAGGCGGCAATCGAGGCGGGACAGATACATAAACCAACTAACGACAATCCACTTTCAATCGTAGATCTTGGATGCGGACATGCTTACTTAACTTTTGCCGCCCATCAATACCTGCGTTCGATTGACATGCCAGTTACAGTAACTGGCATCGATGTTCGTACAGCATCACGGGATCGTAATAATTCAATTGCACAAAACATGGGCATTACAGCGACGATTAATTTTCGCGCGGAAGAGATATCTGCGACTACGGCTGCCCATGCAGATGTCGCCATAGCCCTTCATGCCTGCGACACTGCAACTGATGATGCAATTGCATGGGCGGTAAATGGTGGGGCTAAACTCTTACTCATCGCGCCATGTTGTCACCACGATATTCAATCTCAAATGCAATCAAGCCCTGAACCATGGGGTGCTATGACAAAGTTTGGTTTGATGAAAGAGCGTTTGGGTGATTTATTAACAGATTCTCTGCGAGCTCAAATTCTGCGTATTGCTGGATATCGTGTTGAACTCATTGAGTTTATTGGAGGAGAACACACGCCTCGAAATCTGATGATCCGTGCAGTTAAGACAGGCGCAGCCCCAGAGGCCATTGATATTGCTCGTTATAAAGAGATATGCAGCCAATGGGCCATTACTCCCGCCCTTGAGAAGAAACTTCCAACACTCTTCATCGGTTAGACTTCACGCATGTCCAAAGTCCTTGCATCGCTGCCGGTTGGCGAAAAAGTCGGAATTGCCTTTTCTGGCGGGCTCGACACATCGGTAGCCGTTGCCTGGATGCGAGCCAAGGGTGCAGTTCCTTGTACCTACACTGCAGATCTTGGACAGTATGACGAGCCTGATATTGATTCAGTACCAGATCGCGCCAAAGAGTATGGCGCTGAAATTGCTCGTCTAGTTGATTGCAAGAGCGCACTCGTTGAAGAGGGTCTCGCAGCAATTGCCTGCGGTGCTTTTCACATTCGCAGCGGATTAAAACAGTATTTCAATACAACTCCTTTGGGCCGGGCAGTAACAGGAACGATGTTAGTTCGCGCAATGCATGCAGATTCAGTTGAAATCTGGGGCGATGGCTCAACCTATAAGGGCAATGACATTGAACGTTTCTATCGTTACGGTCTTTTAGCTAATCCAAATTTGAGAATTTATAAGCCATGGTTAGATGCTGATTTCGTTAACGAACTCGGTGGGCGTAAAGAGATGTCTGAATGGCTAGTTGCTAACGGTCTGCCGTATCGCGACAGCACTGAAAAGGCCTACTCAACCGATGCAAATATTTTGGGTGCAACCCATGAGGCCAAGAGCTTAGAGAACTTAGATACCTCCGTTGAATTGGTACAGCCGATTATGGGTGTGCGCTTCTGGGATCCATCGGTAAAAATCGACAGCGAAGATGTAACCATTAACTTTGTTCAAGGGCGCCCTGTGGCAATCAACGGCAAAGATTTCAGCGATGTAGTTGCCCTCATGCAAGAGGCGAATGCAATTGGTGGTCGTCATGGTCTTGGAATGGCCGATCAGATTGAAAACCGAATTATTGAAGCGAAGAGTCGCGGAATCTATGAGGCACCAGGAATGGCGCTTCTTTTTATCGCCTACGAACGCCTCATTAGCGCAATTCATAATGAAGACACGATCGCTAACTACCATGCAGAGGGCCGCCGTCTTGGTCGATTGCTCTACGAAGGTCGCTGGTTAGATCCACAGGCCTTAATGCTTCGCGAATCCCTGCAACGTTGGGTGGCATCGGCAGTTACTGGCTCTGTTACTTTGCGTATGCGTCGCGGTGATGACTACTCAATTATTAATACCACTGGACCAGCACTGAGCTATCACCCAGATAAGTTATCGATGGAGCGCACAGAAAACGCGGCCTTTGGTCCCGTTGATCGCATCGGCCAACTTACGATGCGCAACTTAGATATTGCCGATACTCGTGCCAAATTAGAGATGTACCGCGCACAAGGTCAATTAGGCGATGGAGAATTCAAATTAATCGGAGAGCTCGAGTAAAGGATGCACATGAAAATCCACAAAAGACTAGCGATTGCCGCAATTATTGCGCTGTCGATTACATCCCTAACTGCATGCGGAGGAAAAGATAAAGTGGCAGATACAGCATCGGCAGGACTTCCTGCAGTAACCGGTAACGCCGGCGAGGCACCAACGATTGCGGCTCCAACAGGAACTGCACCAACAACTTTGCAAACCCAAGACATCATCGCTGGAACAGGCACTGAAGTTCTTGCAACATCAACTCTGACTGTTCATTACACGCTAATGACATGGTCAACAGGAACACTCATTGAATCATCATGGAGTAGCGGGCAGCCTGCAACTTTCCCACTTGCTAACGTAATCGCCGGTTGGCAACAGGGCCTACCTGGTGCAAAAGTTGGAGGGCGTCGACTACTCGTGATTCCAGCCGATCTTGGCTATGGTCCAAATGGCTCTGGGCCAATAGGACCCAATGAAACTTTGATTTTCGTCGTAGACATCATTGCTGTTTCATAGTTTGCCTGTTGTTCATCTTGCCTTGATAGCATTTTGAAGTGAAGAAACTCCTTAGTGAGTTCCTCGGAACTCTCACGTTAGTTGCCATAGTCGTCGGCTCTGGAATTATGGCAACTGATTTATCCCAGGATGTAGGCGTCCAGTTATTGATTAATACCATCTCAACGGTATTCGGATTACTTGTCTTAATCCAAATTCTTGGGCCAATCAGTGGTGCGCATTTCAATCCCGTCGTCACCATGGTTGATTTAATAGAGCGTAAAGTAAATCTTGCGACCTTTCTCCAGTACGTAGCTGCGCAGGTTTTTGGTGCAATATCTGGTGCCATTCTTGCGAATGCAATGTTTGCTCATCCGCTAGTTGAGAGTTCTTCAAAGCTTCGATCAGGTGGCAACCTTTATTTAGGAGAAATCGTTGCAACCGCAGGTTTAATTTTGATAATTAATCTCTTAATCAAGCAGGAGAAACTGGCGTTGATTCCAGCAATGGTTGCAGCATGGATTGGAAGTGCATACTTCTTCACAAGCTCAACTTCATTTGCAAATCCTGCAGTTACGATCGGACGAACGTTCTCTGACTCCTTTGCAGGAATTGCTCCGGAGTGTGCCCCACGTTTTATTGCAGCTCAATTACTCGGCGCCTTGATTGGCCTGGGCCTAACAAAGGTTCTTACTCATGACAAGTAAACCATCGGTACTTTTCGTATGCGTACATAACGCTGGCCGATCACAGATGGCGGCCGGGTTTATGCAACACCTAGGCAAAGGTCAGATAGATGTTCTATCGGCTGGCTCTGCACCGAAGGATTCAATTAACCCAATTGCAATTGAGGCGATGGCAGAACTCGGTATAGATATTGCCAACAATGTTCCAAAGATATTAACCACCGAAGCTGTACAGGCATCAGATGTCGTTATAACTATGGGCTGCGGTGATGCCTGTCCGTTTTACCCGGGCAAGCGATATGAGGATTGGGTACTAGAGGATCCAGCCGGTCAAGGTATCGAGCCGGTGCGCGTTATTAGAGATGAGATTAAGGCGCGAGTTGAAGCGTTAATCTCAGAACTGCTCGCACTAAAAATCTAAATAGTTTGTCCGCGCTCTAATTGATGCGGCCAGGCAATCTTTACTTCTAATTTTTCAGCGGCATTTAACGCCCAGCGAGGGTTTCTGATCATTGCCCGTGCAAGGAAGACTGCATCTGCCTCACCTGTTTCGATGATGTATTGAGCCTGTTCAGGTTCTGTAATTAAACCAACCGCTGCAGTCATGATTGCTGCCTCTGCACGAATTGCCGCTGCGAATGGAACTTGGAAACCTGGTGTTGCCTTAATGGGGGCGTTGTGAACGTTGCCACCGGTTGAAACATCAATTAAATCGACGCCGAGTGCCTTGAGCTGAGTACATAATTCGATCGAATCAACTAAGTTCCAACCATCATCAACCCAATCAGTTGCAGAGATTCGAACAAAGAGGGGAGTACTTGCAGGAATAGATGCACGTACTGCCGTCACGGTTTCGAGTAAGAAGCGAACTCGGTTTTCAAAGCTACCGCCATATTCATCGCTGCGGGTATTGGCCAGAGGCGAATAAAACTGGTGCATTAAATAACCGTGCGCTGCATGAATTTCAATAACATCAAAGCCAACTTCAACGGCGCGCTTAGCAGCTGCTACGAAAGAATGGGTAAGTTGGTGAATCTCATCAATTGTTAGGGCGCGAGGTTCGGGATAACCATGGAATGCAATGGCCGATGATGAAACACTTTGCCAACCACCCTCATCAGGAGTGGCCATCCTGTGATCATCCCAAGGGCGCATTGTTCCTCCCTTACGTCCAGCATGAGCTAATTGGATTCCCATCTTTACATTCTGCGAATGAGCAAAATCGATCATTGGTTTAAAAGCCGCGGCATGTGCATCATCGTTAATTGTTGGACACGCTATTGATATTCGACCTTCCGGAACAACTCCAGTTGCCTCGACCATTATCAATCCAGGTGCGCCCGTTGCAAAAGCGTTCAAATGCGCACTGTGCCACTCACCAACAAAACCATCGACAGCTGAATATTGGCACATAGGTGAGACCCATACGCGATTTTGAAAAGTTACGGAGCCAATTGTTAGGGGATCAAATAATGTGTCCATGTATGTAAGCCTACGCGCTTAATCTAGGAAGCAAAAATGAATTTTGCACCGGCAATGAGCAAAACGAGACCTAAAGCACGTTTTATCCCAGTGCTTGAAAACTTAGAGATTCCAAAGCGGGTTCCGATGAAAGCACCGAGTAGAACTGCTATTACGAAGAGTGGAAGCTCTGCGGGCAGCGATTGAGTCGATTGTAGATTGCCGAGCAGCCCTGCAACTGAGTTAACAAAGATAAAACCGGCAACGGTGCCACTGGCCTGCTTAACGCTGACCCAGCCCAGCCAAATAATCAATGGAGATAGAAAGATTCCACCACCTGTGCCAGTGATTCCAGAGAGTAGGCCAACACCAGCACCAATCAGTACTGCTAAACCTCGATTTAGATCTCGATGAGGTTGATCCGCCTGCATGGCTTGAACAAGGAAACGTACTCCAGAGATGAGAAGGAGTATCCCGATTATAGGTTTGTAAATATGACTCGGCAAATTAATATGCCCACCGATAAATGCCGCTGGGATTGAACCAATTACTAGAAATTGAAATAAAGATTTGTTGAAGAAATTGCTGCGCATGTAGCGAAAACTTGTATAGGACGAGACAAAGATATTGAGAGTAAGAGCCGTTGGCTTAATCACTAAGGGAGGTAAATCAAAGAGAGTCATTATCGCTATATAAGCCGATGCTCCAGCGTGACCAACGGATGTATACAAGATTGCACCGAAGAATAAGCAGCCTGCTATAAGAAGTGTGTGAATCTCAAGCATGAAGTACTTTAAAGAAGTTAAGAGCCTCTGGATTTGCAAGTGCATCTCGATTGCGAACTTCACGTCCATTTACTATGTCGGTAACTGCGAGCTCAACTAATTTATTTGATTTAGTGCGAGGCAGTGCGGGGGCGACCATGATTAGATCAGGAACGTGACGCGGGCTGGCCTGTGTTCGAAGCGCGCTCTTGATCGCCTTTTCATTCTCTTGCGTGAACTCCTGACCCGGTTTTACGACCACAAATAAAATCACGCGCGTATCACCTTCCCAGTCCTGGGAAACGGCCATCGCCTCCAGAATTTCAGGAAAGCTCTCTACTACTCGATAGATTTCAGCGGTGCCAATACGCACGCCCTTTGAGTTAAGCGTTGCATCACTGCGACCAAATAGAGTGAAGCCACCTGTTGCCGATTTTGCGGCAAAGTCGCCGTGCGTCCATACGCCAGGGAATCCTTCAAAATAGGCGGCCAGATACTTTTTATTATTGCCATCTGCCCAAAAACCGAGCGGCTTAGATGGAAATGGAACGGTACAAACCAGTTCACCCTTTTCATCTATCCCAGCGGGCTTCCCATCAGAGTTAAATACATCTGTAGCCATTCCAAGGCATGCACCTTGTAGTTCGCCACGGTAAACGGGCTGAGTTGGAACACCTGCTAGAAAACAGCCACAGATATCGGTGCCACCCGACATTGACGCCAAATGCACATCGGCTTTTATGCTTGCATAGACATAGTCAAAGCTTTCAGGGGATAGAACCGATCCAGTTGATGCAATTGTCTTAATACTCGAGAGCTCATGAGTTTGGGCAGGCGTTAAGCCTTCCTTATGTGCTGAGTCAATGAACTTAGCTGACAAGCCTAAGAAATCAAGTTTTTCTTGCTGAGCAATATCAAAGATGCGCGATGGTGTTGGAAACATCGGTGCGCCATCAAATAAAACAATCGTTGCCCCACGACAAAGGGCCATAGTTAGCCAGTTCCACATCATCCATCCGCATGTTGTGAAGAAAAATATTTTTTCAGTGGCATGGAGTTCAAATTGATAAAGCTGTTCGGCTGAGGCTTTAAGCATGACTCCCGCACCGCTATGGATAATGCACTTAGGTTTGCCGGTTGTACCCGAAGAGAAGAGTACAAAACCCGGATGCTCAAAGGGTAGGGGAGTAAAGTCCAGAGGGGCGCCCATGAAAGGCGCTATCCACGACGCGAACTCACTGATTCGTATGGTTTTAGTAAGCGTAGGTAGAAGTTGTTCAATCTCTGCGATCTTTGATGAGCAGTCAAAAACTTTGCCATTGTATTGATAGGAATCAGCGGCCAACAGCATCGTGGGCTCAATCTGTCCAAAGCGATCTTGCACGGCTCCTGGAGCAAAGTCAGGGGATGCCGTTGAAACAATCGCCCCGATGCTTAAAGCTCCGAGCGCGTAAATGATTGTCTCAGTAACGTTTGGAACCCATGCAACTACACGATCACCCTTAACGACCCCCGCCGCCTTCATCGCAGCCGTTGTTGCACCAACTTGGGCGCGCAAATCGCCCCATGTTGTCTCGGTGCGCCTTCCATCTTCAAGGATCGAAACAATTGCAACATCAACATCTTTGCCTTTAGCTAAAAGATTTTCAGCAACATTTAGAGTCGCATCGTCAAAAAATCGCGAAGAGATAAAATCCTTGCCCGGTGAATAGAACTGGCTTCCTTTATTGCCAACTATTTTGCAATCATCCCATGCTCGTGACCAAAATAGACCAGGATTCTCAATCGACCACCTGTGCAACTCGGCATATGAATTCAACCCAAGTTCTTCTTGTAGCCGAGCAATGGCCGTATCGCTCGTATCGTGCGGTCGCCAGAGTTCGGTGCTCATTGAGATTTTTTAGTTATTGCCCGTAAACGAAGCCGGTAGTAAGCACCTGATAAACCACCTGGTGCAAACATGACCACGAAGATAAAGAGAAGACCTAAAACCAAGGCAGGTTCGGCGATTGGGCCGCCGATCCACTTAGGTATCGTTTTAAAGGATTCTTGCTGTGTTAAATCCTGCATGCGTGTTGTCGCAATCGAGTAGAAGATTCCGCCAATAACAGCGCCCCAGCGCGTGACTGCACCACCAAGAACCACCATCAATAAGAGCGAGATTGTGACGCCGGCATCGGCAAAGCGAGGGGCGGCACTTCCTGCCGCAATCAACATAACAACGCCAAGGAGTGCTGCAAGAGCGGCGCTGATAACAAATGCTAAGAGCTTATAGCGTTGGGTATTTAATCCTAAGACTTGCACGCGAAGTTCGTTATCACGAAGGGCGGCAAAGACTCGACCTGCAGAGCTCTCGGTGACCCACCAGATTACGGCGTAAGTAAAGATGAGGGCCGCTAAAGCTGCCCAGTAGATGAACTTAGTATTGGCAACACTTATGAAGAAACTTGGAATGCGATCGGCGTTGAGAGCGATTCCATTTTCTCCGCCAGTTAAGTTAAAAAAGTTGCGCTGAATGATGACGTGGCCTGCTTCTCCAAATGCCAATGTCACCATGGCAAATGTGATCCCAGATGTACGAAGGGACGCGGCGCCAACCAAGAGAGCTAGCAGTGCGCTAACGGCGATTGAAATAAGCCCAGCAAGCCACCAGACAACGACTTCATGATTTATCAAAATGCAGGTTACATATACCCCTGTTGCGAAATAGAGTGCGTGGCCAAAGGACAGTAGCCCTGTAAAACCAAAGAGCAGGTCGTAAGTAAGAGCCAAGCCACCCCATAAAAAGGCAACTGCCATTGTCTGCTGTAACCCTGGCTGGCTAAGAGGATTAGCCCCGAGTAGTGGTGCAAGTGCTAAAAGTGCAAGCAAGAGAGCTAGGAGCGGTCGTGAGTATTTCCAACGCAACATTATGCACGCACCTTACCTAGAAGACCTTGAGGTCTGATGAGTAGCACCACGGCCAGCAAGATTACGACGACAAAGTCGCCAAGGCCAGTTGCATAGTAGTTTGCAAATTGACGAATAACGCCGATCATCATTGCCGCCACAAAACTACCCGGAACCGATCCCATGCCGCCAATGACAACAACGATAAAGCCGTAAATGAGATAAGTACCGGCGATTAGAGGCGAAACTCCGTTAGAGTAAACGGAAACCAAGACTCCACCAACTCCTGCAGCAAAACCGCCGAGGAAAAATACGGTACTAAATGCTCTGCGCACATTGATTCCGAGGGCATTTACCATATTTCTATTTTCGACACCGGCGCGAATAATTAATCCAATGCGCGTGAATTTAAGAAGTGCCCAGTTGCCCACTAATAGAAGAACTGCAGTAGCGATATAGACAATCCGATCGGCAGGAATCTTGGCCCCACCGATATCTATAGCGGTCAAAAACCACATCGGCGTTGGGAACATGCGAAGATCATTACCAAACCAACCACCAAGTAGGGCGCCAACCACAAGTGATACTCCGACGGTAACGAGAGCTTGATCAATATGGCGCTCATATAAACGAGTAATAAGTAACTGCTCGATCAGAAGTGCGAATAAACCGGCGGCCAAACCCCCGACGATCATTGCCAGAATAAATTCGGGCATTGATGTTTCAAAGCCCATCTTGCTAGCGACCCAGAAGCCAACGAATGCGCCAACTGTTAAGAAGCTGCCGTGGGCGAAGTTAAGGACACCCATAAGGCCATAGATAAGGGATAGGCCAGAGGCGATGAGAAAATAAAGTGCACCAAGACCGATACCAGTTATGCCGATTAATATAAAAGTATCCATTTATTTATGTCCTCCGCTTACACCTAGCATCTGATGCACCCAGGCTGGATCATTTAAGTTTTCAGGTCCACCTTGAAAAACAACTCGTCCTTGGTCCATGACTACAACGTGATGGGCAATACGTTTAACTAGCGCCAAATTCTGCTCGACCAACAACATCGTTGTTTCATGTGCGACTTTGGCAAGGGCGTTAGCGACCTCGGTAACTAGCTTTGGCGCAAGTCCTTTAGTGGGCTCATCGATGAGCAGTACTTCATTCTTATTCAATAACGAACGTGCGATGGCCACCATCTGCTGCTGACCTCCTGAGAGCGAGCCTGCAAGTTGGGCAGCTCGTGTATCTAACTCTGGAAATAGCTCGAAGATAGTTGCAAAGGCGGCACCATTATCTTTTGACCTAGAGGCAAGTGATAAGTTTTCGCGCACTGAAAGCGATGAAAAAATCTCTCGATCTTCAGGGACGTAGGCGATGCCAGATTGAACTATTTTATAGGTTGGAACTCCAATGATTTCCCTACCATTTAGCTTTACTGATCCAGTTCCGGGATAGAGACCAAGAATCCCTTTTAGTGTCGTTGATTTTCCAACACCGTTTCGCCCGAGTAAGGCGGTAACTTTATGGGCCGGTACATCGAATGTAACTCCATGAAGGATGTGCGACTCGTTGATCTTTACATGCAAATCGCTAACGCTCAGTGCGTTCATAGCGCTTCTCCAATATATGCCGACTGCACAATTGGATTATTAATAACATTTTGAGGGGTATCGCAGACAAGAAGCTCGCCGTAATTCAAAACTGCAATTCGATCAGCCAGCCCCAAAATGACCTCCATGTGGTGTTCAACTATAAGAACAGTCTTCTTATGCACGGTGGCAAGAGAGCGGATTATTTCTACGAGCTCAGGAACATTTTCAACACTCATGCCGGCCATTGGTTCATCGAGTAGGACTATTTGAGAGTTAGAGGCTAGAACTATGGCGATCTCTAACCGACGTTTGTCGCCATGAGAGAGCGCGCCGGCACGTTGCATTGCATAAGAAGTAAGACCGACCTTTTCTAAACATTCGTGCGCTTGTGCAACGACCTCGGTAAATTTGTATGCATTCTTAGTCAAGTTCATTGACTTGCCATTGGCAGCTTGAGCTGCAATCCGAACATTTTCAAGGCAGGTTAGATTGGCAAAGACGCTAGAAGTTTGGAATGTGCGTGCAATTCCTGCATTTGCGCGCTCGTGTGGAGCCATATCTGTTACGTCTCGCTCGCCAATAAAAATCTGACCGCGAGATGGTTTACGGATTCCGCTAAGGAGATTAAAAAATGAGGTCTTACCTGCACCGTTTGGACCGATGATTCCAAGGGTCTCATTGTGCGAGACGGAGAGCGAAATACCGTCCAGAATCTTCGCACCGCCAATATCGAGTGATAGGTCGGTAACGCTTAATGCAGAAGTCAACAGACTCTCCTTAAAATAATAGGCTTAATATATAAAGAACCCCAGCGTATTTCTACACTGGGGTTCTTTAACTTATAGGGGGAGTGTTACTTGCCCACGCCCGCGATCGTCTTCTGCAATACAGGAACATATCCCGTTGCAGTCTTATTCAGACCAACAAGGAACATTGGCTGGATGAGAAGGTGTGTTGCTGGGCTTACAGTCATTAAGCCCTTAACGCCGACCCATGAGTAGCCCTCTAGGTTGCTAATCATTCTGTCGACGTTCTGACCTGAGTTGCCCTTAAGTGCCTGGACAATCATCTTGGCAGCATCTGCACCCGTTGAGGTAAATAGATCCTGTGTCTTCTTATTTGCAGTAAACCAAGCAGCCATATCAGAGGCTGCTTGTGACTTACCGGCACCAGCGAAGTAACTGTTTGTCATGATTGCGCCAGCACCCTCGAAAAGAGTTCCATAGATGTTATATGTGGCAGCTCCTGCAAGACCAGTAATTGGCTTTGACTTTGCAAATACACCCTGAACCTTAAGGGATGTCAGCATTGCACCGGCAGTTAGAGCATTTGACCATGCGATGAAAATGTAGGTTCCATTAGCATCGGCAGCTTTCTTTGAAAATGGCGTGAAGTCTGAAGTTGAAGTTGGAACCTTAACTTCTTCAAAAAGTGCGCCCTTTGGTCCCATGAGTGCACGTGCAGCTGCAATGTTTCCAGCACCGAAAGCATTGTCTTCAACGAAGAGAATAACTTTCTTGCCATTGATTGGCTTAACGCCAGCAAGTGGTGCAAGATCCTGAGTTGATGAGTTTCCTGAACGGAAAACATACTTATTGGCAGCCGATGTAACTAAATCATTCTTAGCTGGGCCTGAGATGTAGAGAACCTTGTTTTGTGCAGCTAGTGGTCCAAGAGTTAGTGCAACTCCTGATGATGCAGTACCGGCGATAATCTTTGTTCCGTTACCGACCATCTCTTTAAATGTTGCAGTTGCAGATGCAGGATCTGCGGCATCATCTTTAGTTGTTACGACGAGCTTTGCACCGTTGATCGACATCTTGCCACCGGTGTAATAGTTAAGACCCCATGCAAGTCCATCGTTATATGCAAGACCATATGATCCAAGAGGTCCGGATGATGAAGTAATAATTCCAATTTTAATATCGTTTGCAGCCTGTGCTGGCGCCATGCTTGGCATGATGACGGCAAGTGAAAGTACTGCTACTCCCACACGTGCTAGTGAGCGCTTGCTCATAGAGTGTTCTCCTTGTTGATTATGTAAGCCATATCGAGGGATGGCTCGCTTGGGATGAATCTATCCTCTCCAAGCAGGTATGGATTACAGCCTTGACTACGGTTTCATAACATTTTCATGGGAAAAGGTGCACTATTAGCCCATGTCACTTCCAACTCAGCGCACTCTCGTTCCGGTCCCAGGCGGCTCACTCGCAGTTTTTCGCTATGGCGATGGAGCAGGGGAGCCAGTTTTACTTATCCACGGAATCACTTCATCAAACCGCGCCTTCCAAGTTTTTTCCGATTCATTAATCGCTAGAGGTAAAGCCCCATATGCCGTTGATCTGCGTGGACGCGGTGATTCACATACTCTCCCCGGCCCATTTGGAATGGCACAGCACGCGGCAGACATGGCGGCAGTTATCAACCACTTTGGCTGGGCAAAGCCCGATGTCATTGGACACTCAATGGGTGGCTTTGTTGCCGCAGCCTTAGTCGGGCTGTATCCAGACTTAGTGGGTGAAGTTGTATTTGCCGATGGCGGAGTTCCATTGCCACTTCCTCCTGGAATGACGGTGGAGCAAGTCATGCCTTTTATTCTCGGTCCGGCGCTTGCGCGGTTGGCGATGGTCTTTGAATCAAAACAGGCCTATCGCGATTTCTGGAAATCCCAACCAGCATTTGCTAAGGGTTGGTCACCCGAGATGGATGAATATGTTGATTTCGACCTGCGCGGGGATGCACCACATATGAAAGCATCGACAAATCCGGAAGCGGTGGAGGCCGACTCTCGCGATTTATTTGGCGATGACTTAATTGTGCGCTCGCTTAAAGGTTTAACTAAGCAGTGCCTTTTTATCAAGGCCGAACGAGGTTTGCAGAATGAAGAAAACGGCCTTTATCCGATGGCCGTTTTAGAGGCCGTGCTTCCGCAATACCCGATGTTGAAGCTAGAGTTTCTCGCAGATTGCAATCACTATGACATGTTCACGGATTCTGATGGGGCCGAGAAAATCGCACAAATAATTTATGGAGATCGCAGATGAGTTTAAAAGGTAAGCGCGCATTCATTACTGGTTCGTTCCAAGGCATCGGTCTTGGAATCGCAACGGCCCTTGCTAGTGAGGGAGCTGACATTGTTCTACACGGCTTAGCCGATGCAGAAACGATTGCCAAAGCCGAAGCGGCAGTAAAGGCCGCGGGAGCGACAAAAGTTGAATCCCACGTCAGCGATCTTCGAGATAGTGCTGCAACGCAGGCTCTAGTGGCTGCGATTTTAGCTAATGGCCCGGTTGATATTTTGTGCAATAACGCCGGCATTCAACACACTGCATTGATCGCGGATATGCCAATCGCAAAGTGGAACGACATTATTGCGATTAACCTTTCATCATTTTTCGACACGATGCGCTTATTACTTCCACAGATGCAGGCACGCGGTTATGGCCGAGTTATAAATACCGCATCGGTGCATGGCCTAGTCGCATCAGCTGCTAAAGCGCCATACGTATCGGCAAAGCATGGGGTAGTGGGTTTAACAAAAGTTGCCGCCCTTGAATATGCAGCTAGTGGCACACGTGAATCTGGCGGTGTGACGATTAATGCAATCTGTCCGGGTTGGGTTGAAACGGCATTGATCGAGCCACAGATTCAAGCCCGAGTCGATCTTTTCAATGGTGATCGCGCCGCTGGAATCGCAGATTTACTTGCAGAAAAACAGCCATCGAGGCGCATGTCATTACCGGCTGAAATAGGCGCTGTAGCAGTGTTTTTGTGTTCCCCTCTTGCTCATAACATCACAGGTGTATCTATCCCTGTCGATGGAGGTTGGACTGCCCAGTAATTAAGTAAGTAAAACAAAACACCCGAACCACAATCGGTCCGGGTGTTTTGTTTTACTTTTGGTTATGACTTCTTTGTGCCTTCTGACTTCTTTTTATCTTCTGGCTTCTCAGTTTTAGCTGGCTTTCCTGGTGCCACTGGCTTTACAGGATCTGTTGCCTTGGTTGGTAGTGGTGGCTTAGTTAGTTCAGCTGGCTTAATAGGCTTAACTGGCTCAGCACCAAAGGCAGCGACTGCGGCTTTAAATGCATCGCTAGCGGCGTCCATGGCAAAGTTATGAGCCTTGACGGCCGCTTCAAGCTGAACACTAGTTACACCAGCAACTGATACGGCAGCGAGGAAATCTGCATCGGCCTTAGTAACTGCAGCTTTACGTGCAGCTACAGCGGGCACAACCTTTGCATCGTATGCTGCACGAAGTGCCTGGTACGCTTCGATTGCAACTTTCCAGTCGGCATAGTATTTCGCAACTGCAACTTGCCAATCAGTGTTGTACTTATCCATAGCTGCGCGATTAGTGATTGCATTCTTAATTAATAAGACTCGGTAATTCAAAAGATCAATTTGATACTTTGCAAGAGCGGCTTGATAGGCCGCTGAATTTGTTGATGCAGGCGATGGGGTTGAGTCGGCATGTACTGCACTGACCGAACCTGCAATCAGGCCAGTGGCCAGAAGGGCCACACTTAAAACTCTTTTTACTTTCATGGTTCGCTCCTCGTAAATGATGCGGGTCGAACTGGCCCGTGATCAAATAGTAAGTTTTAGTCTTGTGCTTATTCGGAGAGAATTCTCAGGTGTTTCTGTGGTAATTCCTCTCAATTCGTGAGTTTAATCGAGTGCATATATTCGCAATTCTGAGTATCGGCACTCAAACACATTAGATGTGATTGAAAACCCTTCACTCCTCCGATGACTATTTAATTACTCAGTTGTAACATGAAATACACACTCTCTCATCTCTGGTTAGGAGGTGATGGCGATGAGAATGCAAGATGTAGCTCACGCAATTTTCTTTGAACGCATGCGACTCTTTCTAATTTTCTCACTGTCATTATTTTTAACTTCATCTCAGTTGATTCCATCTCATGCAGCATCTCCACCATCTGCTCCGCAATACGTTGAGGCGATGGCTGACTCCACTCAGGCGGCGATTACGTGGGAGGCACCGAGTTCTAATGGTGGCGAAAGCGCATTAACTTACACAGCGCGCGTGTGGACTCTTCCTCCACCCACTTCATCTCCAGCTTTTGCAACCTGCACGACAACTCAATTTGGTTGCATCGTAACTGGGCTAACTTCAGGTACTCCCTACTATGTAGATGTCATCGCTAGTAATAGTGCAGGAGCTGGAGCCCCAAGTTCGGTGAGATCAATGACTCCTGGTGGAGCTGGAAAAGCCCCTAGCAATGTGAGTGCAACGAGTGATAGCAAAGGTCTTGTGACAATTAAGTGGACGCCGATCACCAACGCCGGAACTGGGGTATTTTCTTGGTACACGGCAGAAGTATTTACATCCCCAGAGATATCAATCGGTGCTTACTCCGGCTACTGCACAGAGAGCAATATTTCAGGAAGTAGTTGCTTTATCGGGGGATTGAAGTTGGGGGCTACGTACTACGCCCAAGTGAGAATCTATTCATCTCTTGGTTCGGGTTTCCCATCTACGCCACGTTTTAATGTTGTTGCAGGAGCAGTTGCAGCACCATCTGCTAGCCCAACGCCAGCGAAGGCAACCCCGAGCGCATCCTCATCTGCGGCACCAACAGCTAGCGCCTCATCAACTGGCACTCCGAAGATAACCCCTACTTCAAAGGGATTGCCGGCTAACTCAGATCCACCACAGAAGGTCAAAGTTGTCGCGCTTTCCAAAGCCCTAAGGGTTTCATGGAGCCCGCCAAAACATTCGGGGGATTTGAAGATTCTTGGCTATCGTGTCGAGGCTTTCGGAGGTGGAACCGAAGCACTGATGCGCGAATGTCGTACGTCAGCGAAGGTTCTCACGTGCACACTTAAGAATTTAGGGTCAAAGCAAGTTTATAACCTGGCTGTTTTTGTTGTATTTGCCGGCAAAGAGAGCCCAAGTTCGAAAATATTTCGAGTACTTACTAAGAGTTAGGAAATGCAAAATGAAAACAGAGATAGTTCAAGAGATCTTTGGCAAGCTGCAGGAGATGGGTTTAGATCCAACCCTTGGTGGATCTTCCGACATCACAGTCAATTCCCAATTACTAGATGCCAAAGGCGGTTCAGGAAGTAAGTCAATAACATATGAGAATTCAGTTTTAGTCGATGAAAAAGAGAAGACGATTTTTCTTTATGAAAAGAGTGCGGAAAAGAGCAAAGGTTTTTCATTTGGTTCTAGCTCTGAATCATCATTTCAATCGGGTAAGACACTCTCGCGTCACGTAAAAGGAGTTTTCGTAGGTAGCAATGGCGCCCAAGTCACCTACGACTTTGACATCGGTGAGATCTCTAAAACCATAAAGTCGATTGCCGAAAGCCATGGCTGGAAGTTCAAGAGCGTCATTCGTAGAAAAAGCGCCGAATTCTAGATGGAAATGGGGTAGTAGCCCACTGTGGTATTTGCGCTCAATTAGAGCGCTTTTGTGATGCATTGAACTGGCGCTAACACTCATCTTCCCTGATATTAAGTATTGTTCGAAATCACTGGAAAGTAGAATTTACCTATGAAAATAAATCGCATCGCCATTGTATTGATTGGCACTCTCATGTTCAGTATTGCAACTCCGGTTTTTGCTGTAGACACTGTGCCGACGAGAGAAGAGCAAGTAGCTCAGATTCACGCCAAGTATGACCCACTCTATGACGCCCAATATGCACGGTTAATGATCGTTAAATCTAAGATTGCAAATAACGCCAGCATGCTTCCATCATTTAAATTAATCATGGTCGATTTCCTAGGTGTTCGTAAATTCCTAGATACCAGCCTAAGTAGCCCTACTGCCGAACTTGAGACAATCATTAGTTATGCCGAAGAGGAGCTCGGAGAGTTCACCCAAACGCTTTATTTATTGGAAACTCAAGTATCAAAGAGCAAGACCATCACCTGTGTTAAAGGAAAGACAATCAAGAAGGTAATGGCGTTAAAGCCAGTGTGCCCAAAGGGTTACGTTAAGAAATAACCGGGTTTTACAGCTTTCGGTGGGTTTGTAGGGCTTCGGCTGATGCTTGACGAAAGAGTTTCGGCTGATGCTTGACACTCTTTTGGTTAATTGTGAATGGTCAAGAGAGTTTTCTCAAGACTGAGGCTCGTTTCTTTCTCACCTCCTTGCTATTTGAGCGCAATGCCGTCTTGAGCAACTCATCTTTGTAGTAAACATGAACCATTGACTCGGTGATCAAAACATCGACATCTTGGCCTGCTCGGTGTTTTCCGATGCTTATTTGCTGCCAGGCGATACTGATGACGCCGTTGCCACCGATTCGACGAGCAGCCCAGGT
>CAXNOC010000017.1:0-22370 GCA_964203745.1 Candidatus Planktophila sp. | reverse complement strand
CCGGCTCTGCCACAAGCAGAGCCGGTTCTCGGTATTGGAGAAGTAAAACTCCATATCTTGGTGTTCTGCCATTTTTACTTTTTTCGGGTGTTTTCCTAATTTTCCCAACAATTAGTGTTATATCTGGTGCTTTCAGAGATACCAATAATCGCTTTACGACAGACGTACTTGAACAAACTTTGAAATCTGATTTAACGCATGGGGCTTTCATGAATTCACTTGAAATCTCAGTTAAAACTTCAATCGTTGGCTCGATTCTCGGAGGGCTCTTTGCTTGGGCATTGGTAACTGGGAAGAAGAATGGTTTCTTTTACCGTATCTCTGTGGCCTTGAGTTCAGTTCTGGCTCAATTTGGTGGAGTCATGCTCACTTTTGCTTTCCTCGCAACATTTGGTTTCAATGGAGTTGTATCAACGCTTGCTATTAAATACTCTCCAGACTCCTTTCTCGCTGAATCAGCTTGGTTATATGAGATTAATGGTTTGATGGTTCTTTATACTTTTTTCCAAATTCCTCTGATGGTCTTGGTTTTTTTACCGACCCTTGAGAATCTTCGACCGCATTGGCGCGAGGCATCTGATTCACTCGGTGGAAATACGTCTGAGTATTGGTTTCGAGTCGGGATCCCTGTCCTAACACCATCATTCTTCGGTGCAACACTCTTACTTTTTGTTAACTCATTTTCAGCATACGCTACAGCGGCAACTCTGATTAATCTTTCAAGTTTTATCACACCACTGCAAATTGCATCGGCATTGTCAGGCGATCTTGGCACTGCAAATCCAGCAGAGGCTAAATCCCTTGCGCTCTTAATGGTTGTGGTTGTGACTGTGGCCATGTCTTTATACGCATTATTGCGACGCAAGGTTTCAAAATGGGAGCAGACCCGATGAAGCGAACTTGGAAAGTACAGACGTGGCGACGTTTCATTATTGCCTTTGTTGGTCTCTATTTAATCGTCCCTCTTTATGCGATGTTCGATTTTTCAACAAAACCATATGGTTTTGAAGATACAGGAAGAAATCTTCGTGCTTGGAGAGTAATTCCAAGTCAACCTGACCTTGCGTTGGCAGTATTTCGATCATTAGTGAGTGCAGGAATAGTCATGCTTCTCATACTCTTTTTGATAGTACCCACTGTTATATGGGTTCAGCTCAAACTACCCAAGCTGCGTAGGCCGCTCGAACTATTGTGTTTAATTCCACTAGCAATTCCTGCAATCGTTATTGTTGTTGGCATTTCACCCATTTATCGCTGGATATCAATTAACGTTACTGAGTCACCGATTACTCTGGCCGGTGTCTATTCGATGTTGATTTTGCCGTACACATATCGTTCGCTGTCCGCTTCCCTAGATGCTGTAGATATTCATACGCTTGCAGAAGCTGCTCAAAGCTTGGGCGCTTCCACTTTTCGTATGATTTCAGGCATCATTATGCCCACGATACGAACTGGAATTATGAATGGTTCATTTATTGCTATTGCTCTAGTGCTTGGTGAATATACGATTTCGAATATTCTAAATTATAAGACTTTCCAAGTCGTAATTTCGCAAATTGGTAGATCTAATGGAAGCGTAGCTGTTTCTGTCTCTCTCGCATCCATTCTCTTTGTTTTAATTTTGCTTCTGCTCGTACCCGCTACGAAACATCGAAAAGAAATTCTCGATGTGGACAACATCTAAGTGAAAGGACTCATACGTTGAAGTCTTCAACATATGTACAGTTGATGGACCTTGCCAAATTCTTCGGTAAAGTGAAAGCCTTAGATGGTTTGAACCTTGAGATTGCCGAAGGCGAACTCGTTGCGCTACTCGGTCCTTCAGGATGCGGTAAAACGACTGCGCTTCGAGCGTTGGCGGGCTTGCAGGAACTAGACCGTGGTCAACTCATTGTTGATGGCAAAGATGTGACTTTCCAAAACGCCAATAAACGTGGCATGGGAATGGTTTTTCAGGCCTATTCGCTCTTTCCCCATATGACTGCGCGCGAAAATGTCGAATATGGACTAACACTTCGTGCACATAAAACAGCGAGTGACAAAAGGAAGGCTCGTTCATCTGAACTCCTAGAACTCGTTGGCCTTTCGACTCATGCAAATCACTATCCACATCAGCTCTCAGGCGGGCAGCAGCAACGAATCGCTTTAGCCCGTGCCCTTGCAATTTCACCTAAAGTCTTACTCCTTGACGAACCATTGTCGGCATTAGATGCCAAGGTACGTACCCAACTGCGAGAAGAGATCCGCAGAATTCAATTAGAGCTCGGCACGACTACATTATTTGTTACACATGATCAAGAGGAAGCGCTAAGCATCGCCGATCGCGTGGGCGTCATGCGCAATGGACAGCTCGAGCAAATTGCCGCCCCTTCAGAGCTTTATGACCGGCCAGTCACGGCATTTGTAGCCGAATTCGTTGGCTTAACAAATCCAATCTCTGGAACGGTCAATGGCGGAAAAATTGAAGTCTTAGGAAGTGTTGTCCATACGCTACCTGGATCAATTGAGACAGGAATTGGCATCGCGCTTGTTCGCCCTGAAAACATTAATGTCGTTTCTAGTAATGCTGGCAATGCCACTGTTTTTTCTGCAAGTTTCTTAGGCGCATCGTGCCGCCTAAGCATCCTTCTCAATGATGGCATGCATGTAACGGCGCAACTCCCAAGCTCTGAAGTTGTTGGCCTAGGTGCAGGCGCACCTGTTGCAGTTTCACTTCTTGACATGCCCGTATTTGTTAAGTCCAATAAGTAAGTTACGTCACCTTTTTTCCATGCTTTTTTGAGGGAAATTAGCGTTTTAAAGTAATTTCCCATAGATTCATCTCATGACAACGGAGTCAGCTTTCGAAACTGCGCGCGCGCAATTACGCACGGCAGTAGATCAATTAGGCCTTTCAGAAAATGACTGGCAAACACTTTCAACACCACGGCGAATATTAGAAGTAGCCGTTCCCTTGCGACGAGATAACGACAAAGTCGAAATGTATAAGGGATACCGAGTCCAATACTCAACAACACGTGGGCCTTCTAAGGGCGGCGTTCGTTTTCACCCACAGATAGATCTCGAAGAGACAATCGCACTCGCCATGTTGATGACATGGAAGTGCGCGCTCACTAATCTGCCCTTCGGTGGCGCTAAAGGCGGTATCGCTGTTGATGCCTCAAAGCTATCGGATCGCGAAAATGAGCGTTTAACTCGTCGATATACATCAGAGATCTTGCCGATTATCGGACCAGAGCGCGACATTCCAGCACCTGATGTTGGAACCGATGAACGTAACATGGCATGGATGATGGATACGTACTCGGTTAATGCCGGCTTTTCAGTTCCAGGAGTTGTGACAGGTAAACCGATTGTTTTAGGTGGCTCACTTGGTCGAAACTCTGCAACTGGTGATGGTGTTGCAATCTCGACGCGAGAGGCGTTGCGAGTGCGTGGCATTAATCCTGTTGGTGCAACTGTTGCGATTCAGGGCTTTGGAAAAGTTGGCTACTGGGCCGCTATCGCACTTGAGCAGATGGGTTTAAAGGTTGTTGCAGTAAGTGATGTCAATGGCGCAGTCATTGGCTTTAAGAATGTTTCCGAACTATGGTCCCATTTCTTAGCGCACAAAAACTTAGATGCACCAGGCACTGACCGCCTAACCAATGAGGAGTTACTTCATTTAGATGTAGATGTTCTGATCCCGGCTGCTCTCTCTGATTCAATTACTGGTCAAAGTGCGCTCGGAATCAAAGCCAAGATCGTGGTCGAAGGCGCCAACGCCCCAACAACCCCTGAAGGCGATGCGGTATTAAACGATAAGGGCATTCTTGTAGTCCCCGATATTTTGGCTAACTCAGGAGGTGTAATTGTTTCCTACTTTGAGTGGGTTCAAGATAAGCAAAACTATGCCTGGGATGCAGAAGAGGTCCGAACTAACTTGGACCGTATCTTGCTCAAGGCCTTCAGCGAGGTAGAGGTTATGGCTAAGGAGCGCAGCGTTACCTGGCGTGAAGCTGCCCATATGTTGGGTGTGGCACGAGTGGCCGAGGCGCACAAATTACGTGGGCTCTATCCATAAAAAAATAGAATAAAAAAGGCGGGCGTGAGAATCTCACGCCCGCCTTTTTATTAATAAGCTATTAAGCAACTGCCTTCTTAAGCTTTGTTCCAGCGCTTACCTTCACGCCAGTGCGTGCAGGAATCTGTAGAACTGCGCCAGTTTGTGGGTTGCGGCCAGAGCGTGCTGCACGGGCAACTGCCTCGATTGAGATAAAGCCTGGAAGTACAAGCTTTTCCTTGCTCTGGAGCATTGATATAGCAAGTGCCTCAAGAGCTTCAAGCACTGATGCAACTGCGCTATCGCTCTGCTTAGAATCTGAGGCTAACTTTGCAATGATTTCTTTTTTATTCATGATGAACTCTCCAGTACTTGTTTGAAGTTAATACAGGTAATCCTGCCAGCAATGGCGCGGTAAAGAGGCCGAACCACGCTAGTTTGACAATAAATTCCCGTAATTCCCGCCTTTATGCACCGATTTCCTCGTTTTGAGCAGTAATACGACCTGCATGAGCTTTCGCCGTTGGATCGGCTTTACTCTTGATAAGGCTGGCAATCGTTGAAACGGCGAGAATTGCAGCGATCACTCCAAGGCTTGCAACCGTAGGGATCTTAGGAATCTGGGCGAACTCCTCGTGGGCGAAGGTCAGGATTAGTTTGACGCCGATGAACATCAAAATAATTGATAGTCCAAGGGATAGGTAAATCAACTTATCCAGCAGCCCTTTGAGTAGGAAGTAGAGCGCTCGTAACCCCAGGAGGGCAAAGGCGTTGGCTGCAAAAACTAGGTATGTTTCCGACGTCACTCCAAAAGTGGCAGGAATTGAATCGAGAGCAAACAGTAAATCTGTAGACGCTATCGCAATCATCACCAAAAACATCGGCGTTGCATAACGTTTCCCATTTAGCCGAATGAATAATTTAGTTCCGTGGAACTCATCAACCATAGCAATCGATGAACGAATCTTGCGAACCAGGAAATTATCGTTTGGATTCGGATCTTCATCCCAGTGCTTAAACAATCCAACACCGGTCCAAATTAGAATGGCGCCAAAGATGACAAAAGTGAAGCTAAATGCCGCCAGCGCTGCTGCACCAACTGCGATGAAAATCCCTCGCAAAACTAAGGCAAGTATTACTCCTATGAGAAGAATTCTCTGATGATAAACGCCGGGAACCGCGAATTGTGCAAGAATGATTACGAAGACAAATAAGTTATCAACTGAAAGAGATTTCTCAACTAGATAGGCCGCGAAATATTCAGTGCCAAATATTGAGCCAAAACTGTTCCAGATCCAAATACCAAACCCAACGGCAATGCCGATATAGAAGATGGACCAAGCTGCGGCCTCTTTAAACATTACTTCGTGAGGCTTGCTACTAACGGTAAGTAAATCAATGACAACTAAAGCAAGAATCGCGCCGATTGTAATTGCCCACGCTAAGAATGAAACATCCATTAAAACTCCCTTGATTGCCATGAGTAGGACATGGTCAAGGTCTCCCTAACCGAAAATTCGGCCAGCGCCCCGGGTTTTTACACCGTATTGACGAGGTAGCTGTAGTGAGGTACTCCCCTTAAACGTTGCAAGGGTATTGCCATTTGAGTGGCTTTGCAAAATTTGGAGATTGCCTAATGAGAATGCAGCGAGGAGAATGTGTAGATGAAGCCAGCAAAGGCAAAAAAGAGTTTTGTTTTACCAGTCGTCGCCATCTCGCTCATGGCGGTGATCTCGGCGGTGAGTGGATTAAATGTCGCCCTTCCAGCTATCGCTTTAGATACCGGGGCCACGCAAACCCAGCTGACATGGATCGTGAATTCATATGCAGTGATTTTTGCAGGGCTCCTGATGTTAGCTGGAGCGATAGGTGATAAATATGGTCGGCGGACAATTCTGGCCTTAGGTCTTGCAGTTTTTGCCGCCGGGGCAATGCTGGGCTTCTTTGCCAATGAGCCAAATGCCCTCATTGCAGTTCGAGTCCTTATGGGAATTGGCGCAGCGGCAATTATGCCATCAACGCTTTCAGTGATCACGACTAGTTTCGACGAGAAAGAGCGCGGAAAGGCTGTGGGGGTTTGGGTAGGTGTGGCCGGCGGTGGCGGTGTCCTTGGTCTTTTTGGTACAGCAATACTTCTTGAGTTTTTTAATTGGAGCTCATTTTTCTTGCTCAATTTCACCATGGCGACTCTTGGCCTGATAGGAACTCTGCGGTTTATTAAAGATTCAAAAGATGATGGCGGTCATGCACTAGATGTCACCGGCGGTTTAATATCGGTTTTGGGCGTGAGCTCACTTGTCTTTGGAATTATTGAAGGGCCAGAGCGCGGTTGGGGCGACTATCTGACTGTAACTACCCTCATTGTTGGAACCCTGGCTCTAATCTCATTTATCTTCTGGGAGTTACATGTCAAAAACCCACTTCTGGATCCGCGTTTATTTAAGAACCGCGGATTTAGCGGTGGCGCATTGTCAATCACCATTCAATTCTTTGGTCAGTTCGGCTTTCTCTTTGTGGGTATGCAGTACCTGCAATTTGTTGCCGGATTCTCTGCCTTAGATGCGGTCCTGCACTTACTTCCATTGCCATTTGTTATGCTGCCAATGTCGCGTTTTGCCGGCGCCAACGCCAACCGGATTCCTCAAAAATATATGGGCTCCTTCGGTCTTGCCTTTTTTGCTCTTGGAATGTTTATGTTTGCACGGATGGACTCTGATTTTAGTTTGATCTGGTTCACATCATCTTTAATCATCTTCGCATTTGGTATGGCACTTGCCGCGGTACCGGCAACAACTGCGATCACTAACTCTCTTTCAGCAGATAAGCAAGGAGTCGCATCGGCAGTAAACGATACTTCCCGCGAATTTGGTAGTGCTATTGGAATTGCGGTGCTTGGCGCTGCACTCAATAACCAATATCGCTCAGGAGTAAGTGACATTGCATCCACTCTTCCACCTGATATGGCTAAGCATGTCCTTAGCTCAGTTGCCTTTACTCAATCAACTCCACCACCTGCACTTGCCGCAAATTGGGATGTGCTAGTAACAAACGCACTCGATGCATTCACGCATGGAATGTCGCTTGCTCTCAACATCGGTGGGGCATTTGCACTCATTGGAGCAGTTCTTGTTTTTGCTGTTGCCCCAAAGAAGGTCGGTAAGGCTTCATCAGATTAGACTCCAGTCCATGATGCAACGCTGGACACGGGCCGTAATCGGCCATCGCCTTCCAGTGATCGCAATCTGGATTGCCATTGCCGTTGCAGGATCTCTTGCGAGCGCCAATATCGGCCAGCACTTAACAACCTCACTAGAAGTTCCCGGTAGTCAATCTGCCCAAGCCGACGCCATCCTGGCTTCCCACTTTGGCGAAAACACACAAGGCACTTTTAGCGTGATCTACCGATACAAAACTTCTACCCCCGTTCAAATACAGGGTTATAAAGATGCAGTTTCGGAAGCTGCGCACGTAATTCCGGGTTCGGAAGTTACGGTTCAGAAGGCCTTAGGTGGCGTGTTATTTGCCAGTGTTACAACTCCCCTAGATCTCTTGCACGCCGCCCCTTATACCGATGATCTTCGTAGTGCGATTTTGGGGCAAGGTTTAATTGGAGCACAGGTAACTGGACCACCAGCAATTAACCATGATGTATCCCCCGTTTTAGCCAGTGATTTACAGAGAGGTCAATTAGTTGCCATCGCAATGGCGCTGCTACTTCTAATCCTTATGCTTGGAATATCCCTCGCAGTCGTAATCCCTTTGATTTTTGCCGCTGCCTCTATCTCCCTCGCCTTATCCCTTATATTTTTACTCTCGCAAAAAACCCTGATGGTTTTATATATCCCAAATATCGTTGAGCTCATCGGCCTAGGTCTTGCAATCGATTACTCGTTGCTCATTATTCATCGCTTTCGTCGCGAGTTAAGAGATCATCCGACCATTGAAGTCAGCGATGCAATCAACCGGACAATGGCGACGGCAGGGCGCACAGTAATAATCTCTGGCTTCATCGTCTCTATCGCTCTGGCAACTTTATTGCTGGTCCCCGTGCCATTTATCAGATCCCTTGGGGCCGCGGGGATTATCGTGCCTGCCTCCTCAATGCTCGCAGCGCTAACTCTTGCACCAGCCCTTCTGTCGCTGCTGGGGCGCCGATGCGTTGCCACAATCGGATTTAAGGGCGTTATTTCCAAAGCCGATGTCTTAAATGGCACATGGGCTAGAATTGCCCGCTTTGTGGTTGCAAAACCCAAGGCCATCTTTTTTGGCTCCCTTGCAACGCTTGCAGTTATGATCGCGCCAATCTTTTGGCTCTCAATTACCCCGAGCTCTCTAACGGCAATACCTGCCAATCTCGAATCTTCGCAGGCTGTGTCAATGCTTACTAATCGCCTCGGATCCGGTGTTATTACACCTCATGAATTAGTCATTGATTTAGGCGCAGATAATCGCGCGACCACGCCTTCGGTAGATGCAGCACGATTAAAACTCGCAAAACAACTATCTAAAAACCCCGAAATCTTTATCGTTGCCAGTGAGACTAAGCTTCCATTTATCGATGCCGGCGGCCGGTATGTGAGAATCTTCGTTGTTGGCCGAGATGGGCTCGGAATGCCAGAGAGCGATCAATTAGTCGAGGTTTTGCGCACAATCAATTTGACGCAATCGGGATTTAGTAGCGAAGCAAAACTATATCTTGGTGGTGCCCCAGCCCAAGGTGTCGATCTCATCCGGACAATTATAAATTCATTTCCTTGGATTATCGGCCTTGCGCTTCTACTTACTTATCTCCTTCTCGTGCGCGCCTTACGCTCGCTCATTCTTCCGATTAAAGCAATTGCACTCGATCTGATATCCGTCGCAGTTGCTTTTGCAGCATTAGTTGCCGTCTTTCATTTTGGATTTGCCTCATCTTTCTTACAAACTTATCGCCTTGATCAGATAGAGGCCTGGGTGCTTATTTTTCTATTTGCAATCCTCTTTGGCCTCTCGATGGATTACGAACTCTTTCTTGTCTCAAGGATGCGTGAGGCGCGTCAGGCCGGTGCAAGTAATAACGATTCCGTTGTTGAAGGCCTAGCCCACACTGGCGGGGTTGTAAGCGCCGCTGCAATCATTTTCCTGGCTGCAGTCAGCGGCTTCGTTACAGGCCACTTTGCAGGGCTGCAGCAGTTAGGTATCGGCCTAGGAGTCGGTGTTCTAGTTGATGCGACGATTATTCGAGGGCTCTTATTACCCAGCACCATGGTTCTGCTTGGTCGCTGGAACTGGTGGTTACCAACGCCTGTTGCTCGCTTTTTAAAAACTAAAGCCTCACCCCTGGATTAACCAGAAGTGAGGCTTTAGCCTCTTAACTTTCTTTTACTTTACTATTGTAATTGCGAAGTGAATTGATGGGACTGTATAGCCAAGTGCCAATCCAGCAAAGTCACGGTCGGCCGACAGGATCGGAACCATTCCATATGGAGTATTAGCAAATGATGGCTGCTGTGTATAAAGGATGGGACGTAAATCAATAATGTGAGTACCTGGTTCACCTGTCGCCGTAATATGAATCACCATGTATCCATTTGAATTAAATCCGCAACCATAGCCCACGTAGCTATTGTCATATGTGACAGCCATTGTGTTATCTAGTTGGGTCCAACCAACACCCTTGATGCTAATTGTTATCTCTTCGCCAGCCTTGAAGGTGGTGGAAGGAGCTCCAGCGCCACCTTTAGCAAATGCTTCGACTGAACCTGAGTTATCTGCCTTAGCAATACCCATTCCAATTACTTTTCCGGCCTTGTCATAGAAAGGCATGATGCTGTGCTTAACATAAAACGCAGCTTGTGCTTCAATGACATCGCCTTGCTTTAGCTGGATTACATGCCATCCACCTAAATTATCTGGGATCGTAATATCACTACTCATCGAGCTTCCAGTAACATTGACGGTTGCAAGTGGGATTGAGTTATAAACCCAGCATGTACCTGTGCAGTTCACACGGTTACCTACAACCGAGGCCCACACCAGCTGATGTGTTCCACTTGAAGTAAGTCCTGTAGCACTGAAAGTTGTTTTCGTGAGTATTGGGCCGCTTGTTTTTGAAAGCTTTGCAACGGCCTTTGTATTTGGATTTAAACCAACACTTGAAAGCGTAGTGCGAAGCTCAAGAGTTGGCTCGACAGCTGCAGGCCAGACGATATAAGGCTTTCCAATTCCCTTATCAGCTGTCACCTTAAACGTTGCACGTCCACCATTTGCATATGGAACTGGTGATTGCAAGATATTCAAGTATGCGAAGGTAATTGCATCTTTAACATCGATAATGTGATTGCCAATTGTGCCAGCGGCTCTAATAACGACCTGACCTGTTCCTCTTGTCCAGAGTGCTTGCATTTCACCGGCATATGAACTATCCCAGTGAACAGCAGCTCCTGCGGTATAAAGGCTTGCACCCATACCTGTATAGGTAATTGTGATTGGTGTGCCAATTGGACCGCTTGTTGGTGAGATCTTTAGCCCGCGAGTGGTTTGGAAACCACCGTGTGCGATGGCAGCACCATTCTGAACTGCATAAATATCATGAACTCCGCCGAAATCAGATGGAACCTTTGTCTTATAGACAAAGCCACCCGTTGCATCGGTGGTCACCGTTGCAATATTGACGTTGTACTTTGTGTACTTAGTTCCGAGATAGTTAACGCTATTTGGCTGAATATCTGCTACCCATGTGCCATCTAGCGTTGACCAAGCCAGAGGTAACACAGTATTTGCCGGTAAGCCTTTTCCAGTGATTGTTATTGGAGTTCCAATAACACCTTGACTTGGAACAACATCTAAGTTGAGCATTGTTGAAGGTGTTGTAAATGCCTCAGTCTTAACTCCAGTAAATGGAAGCGCTGGAATCCCTGGAAGGCCCGATGGTGCAACCAAGTTGATCGGTGTTACCGGGTTAGTATCTGCGCCTTGTGCAGGTGAGATAGTTGTAGCCGCAAGTACTGCCACTGCGATCACACGTGCAATCGCAGGCCCACTTTTGCGGGACTTAATCTGTATCTTCATCGTAACTGCCTCTCTCCGATTGGTTGTTTATGCTTTTGGAAGTGCGAATAGTGTTAATAGTGAAGCAGCAGTCCAGTTTGGAACATAGGTTGCTGTTGCACCTTTGAGTGCAGGTGATACCTGAACTGTGCGGTAGTAGCTGACACGCTCATAGACAGTGCGTCCATCGTCGCCGATTACACGCTTGCCATCAACCTTTTTAGCAACAAGCTTTGTAGACAGAACCTTCATCGAAGTCTGATCTTTAGCAATCATTGTTACCTTGTAGTTGATAATTCCAAGAGTGTTGAAGGCAGGTGCAGCACCAGTTCGTAGAACTGCTGTCCAGAAGGCAATCCCACTGTGGTTACCGTAAGAAAGTGGAAGTGGATCTTTTACTCCGGAGATTTCAATATATGCCTTTGCAGTGTTGTTTGAATCCATCACTGCTCCGCCTTGATCGGCGTTATTGGCATAAACACGGAAAACGATTCCCTGTCCAACTAAATACTCATTTGTAATTGCACAGCTAACACCGAAGCGTGGAGCAAGGGCTCCAGAGGTACCACTAGCAAGGACCGTATCTACATAGATATGAATTGGTGATACAACTCCTTGGCTCGGTACGCCAACTTTGACGTTAAGTGCTGCAGATGTGACAGGTGCAAAAGCTGCGGCATCAGTTGGTGTGAGCGTTCCAGTGAGAGCATGGGCTCCAGCTACTGAAGGAACCCAAGAGCACTTAGCTGCAAATGGTGCAACGGTTGTTGTAACAGCGGCTTCGCAGCCAACAATGGCTGCAGCGCCGTCAAAAAACTTCACAGCTCCGGCGTTATTGGCCGTTGCGGTAATTGTTATCGGTGCAAGTCCAAAGACTCCGTTGCCACCTGTAATAATAAGAGTCGATGCGGCTGGTGCTGCATAAGCAGATGAGCCCCCGACAAATACGCTGCCAAGTAGTGCAACTGCACCAATGAATGCGGTTGAGCTTTTTCTATTCATTTCTTGCCCCTTCTATTTCTTAATTTTGCGTGGGTTGTTTAATTATTTGGTATTTATATTTCCAGCGATAGTGAATTTGAAGGCATCAGTCTCTTTTTTGCCAGCAGTGCTTGATTGAATGTTGAATGAACCGGCAGTAACTTTAAGAGTTCCAGTTGCTCCAGCGTATTTTCCTGTTCCACCATTGACGATTACGGTGCCGGTGAATTTGATTTCAGTCGGTGCATCTGCCTCTGCCGCACATGCTTGTGCTGATGAATCAAATGAAACCTTCAAAGTATTTCCGTCACCGCTTAAGGTGCCTGAACCGTTGAATGTATCGCACTGGTTACCAGGGGCTGCTGATCCAATTCCTGCAAGATCGGTTAGACCAAGAACATTTCCGGTACCCGTTCCATCGACATTGGTAGCTTGAACATAACTATCGCCCCAGAGAAGTGAAATCTTTCCGGTGTATGTTCCGGAGAATGCAACGGTTGCACCTTTAGCTGGAGTTGTTGCAGCTGCTGTTGGCTTTGCAGTTGTCTTAACAACAGGCTTAGTTGTTGTATATCCAGTTGGACACTTAGGTTTAGCTGCAGTGACCTTCTTTACGACGGTGCCTTTATAGCAAGTGATCGTTTTTGTCGCAGCATTCGCTGTTGGTGTTACGGCCGCTAAAACTGTTAGCGCGGTGAGCGCAACCAAAACCCTTACAAGCTTGGATTTCTGTGTAGATATCATTATTGATCTCCATCTCTCCCTGAAGTAATTACAATCACTTACATACGAATCCTTTCACTGAGGGTATTTAAAGAGTTGATTTTTCTGAGGGGTACCTCTAACGCAGGTATTGCGTCAATCACTTTCACAAGGCTAACTATTCCCTGCATCACATTTTCCTGACTATTGGGGGGGGTAATACTGTTGATTTTGCGCGTTTTTGTGGGCAAATATGGATGCTAATTCCGGCGGGGATTAAGATTCCCAAGTGAATAAAAATATAGATTCAGATTTCTTAGCACTCCCATTAGCCGATGTTTCAGCTGCTGCGATAATGACAGCCCAAGGCAGCGGTGCATCTCATGTCGATGTTCGAATCGAACGCACTCGCACCGGATTACTTTCATTGCGTGATGCAAAACCAGAAACACAGAGCGATGAAACAATCGCGGGTTTAGGTGTTCGGGTAATCGTTAACGGCGCATGGGGCTTTGCATCATCTCCTGAAATTTCAATTGATGTTGCAAGAAAACTCGCACTCACTGCAGTGGCAATGGCTAAGACATCTAAACCGTTATCTACCGAATTAGTCTCTCTGGTTACCGAACCTGTTTATGCAAATCAAGTGTGGGTATCTGACTATGAGATAGATCCATTCACAATCGCAGATTCTGATAAAAAGGATCGCCTTGCGCAGCTAAGTAGTGAACTGTTGAAAACAGAGATTGTAAATCACACGTCGGCTCATGCCATGTACGTCAAAGAGCAGAAGCATTACGCCGATTCTTATGGAACGAGCACCACTCAACAGCGGGTGCGCATGCAAACTCAGATTGAGGCAATTTCAATCGGCGCTGGTGGTTTTGAGTCCATGCGCACGTTAGCTCAGCCTGCCGGATTTGGTTGGGAGTGGATGGGTAATAAGCACTGGAACTGGGATGCAGAGATTGCAGAGCTTCCAACTTTGCTAGCCGAAAAGGTTGCAGCCCCTTCTGTTGAACCCGGTCGATACGATGTCCTTGTTCATCCATCAAATCTCTGGCTGACAATTCACGAATCTATTGGACATGCAACCGAACTTGACCGAGCTATTGGCTATGAAGCCAACTACGCCGGCACATCTTTTGCGACTCCAGATAAGTTGAATACTTTAAAATACGGTTCATCGCTGATGAACGTCACCGGCGATCGCAACACTGCCCACGGACTAAGTACTGTTGGTTTTGATGATGAGGGTGTCGCAGCTCAGCAGTGGGACATCGTTAAAGATGGCGTTCTAGTTGGTTATCAGCTCGATCGCCGAATCGCCGCCCGCGTCAATCGCGATCGCAGCAATGGCTGCGCCTTTGCCGACTCCCCCGCACATGTGCCAATTCAGCGTATGCCTAACGTCTCATTAGCGGCTAACCCGACCGGACCAACTTACGATGAGATGGTCTCTTCGATGGAGGATGGAATCATCATTAAGGGCGATAAGTCCTGGTCTATCGATATGCAGCGCTATAACTTCCAATTTACAGGCCAACAGTTCCATCGCGTTAAGAATGGCAAAATCGTGGGGCAATTAAAGGATGTCGCTTATCAAGCAACGACTACGGATTTCTGGGGTTCGATGAAAGTAGTGGGAGGTCCATCCACCTATGTTCTTGGTGGCGCCTTTAACTGCGGAAAAGCTCAACCAGGGCAGATTGCCGCGGTTAGCCATGGCTGCCCCGCTGCGATTTTCGACAAGGTAAATATTCTCAATACTGTTGCGGAGGCTGGCAAATGATTTCTGCTCAAGATTTAATTGAAAAAATCACATCGGCTGCAACATGTGATGACTGCATAGTTGTTGTAAAAGATAAGACGCAAGCTAACCTGCGTTGGGCCGGTAGCACGCTTACAACTAATGGCGTTATTCAAGAGCGAAGCGTAACTGTCATTGCATTTGTCTCTGTCGATGGCGGGATGGCATCAGGTGGGCTAACTCGCACCGATGTCACGTTAGCCGATATTCCAAAACTTCTAGAAAATGCCATCACTGCAGCTAAGGCTGCTGGCAAGGCAGAGGATTTTGCACCCCTTGCAACCAACACATCAATAGGTGATTGGGCAGCTCCTCATGTTCCAACTGGACCAGAGGTGTTCTCTGCATTTGCACCAGCCCTTGGCGATATGTTTTCACGATCAGTTGCAGATTCAATAGAGCTCTTTGGCTATGCCGAGCACACACATGACACAACGTGGATTGGATCAAAGGGTGGTCTGCGACTTCGTAAAGATAGCCCTGTTGGCCGAGTTGAGATGACAGGAAAATCCCACGAGCGCTCACGTTCGACGTGGAAAGGTGTTGAAACTCGCGACTTTAAAGATGTCTCAGTTGCATCAATCGATGCCAATATCCGTCAAGGTTTAGAGTGGCAGGGTAGGAAAGTTGATCTGCCCGCAGGTCGCTATGACACGGTCCTTCCATCAGGTTCGGTCGCCGATTTATTTACTTACATGATGTGGGTGTCGGCCGCTCGTGATGCCTTTGAGGGTCAATCTGTCTTTTCTAAAAAGGGCGGCGGGACTCGTATCGGCGAAAAGCTTTCGAACGTTGGTTTGCAGTTCTTCAGCGATCCTGATTACAAGCAGCTGCCAGCTGCTAACTTTGTTAGTACGGCAGTCAGCTCTCCATTCTCGTCAGTCTTTGATAACGGCCAGCCAATAAAGCGCGTGGATTGGTTTAAAGATGGAGTTCTGCAGTCCCTCATCCAAACTCGTGCAAGTGCAGCTCTGACAAAGCTCGACTTCACTCCTATTGGAGAGAATGCAATCATGAGCGTAGATGGCGGTGCCGGTACGTTAGAGGATTTGGTTAAGAAAGTAGAAAATGGACTCCTGCTAACAACCTTCTGGTACATCAGAATGGTGGATCCAAACTCGTTGCTACTTACCGGTCTAACTCGCGATGGTGTCTATCACGTCAAGGGTGGTGAAGTAGTCGGTGCAACCAATAACTTCCGTTGGAATGATTCGCCAGTTTCGGCGCTCAATCGCATACTTCATGCCGGTGCAACTGAATGGACTCAGCCGCGCGAGTGGGCTGGAGACATGTCAAATATGGCAACTCCGCCGCTCGTTATAAAAGAGTTTAATATGTCGACGGTGAGCCCTGGTAGTTAATTCTCAAGAATTGATTACTCCAGTAGCCAGTAGTACTAGAAGCGTTGAACCTAGAAGTATGCGGTAGATAATAAAGGGCATAAACGACTTTGTTGTAACGAACTTAAGTAGCCATGCAATGACGGCATAGCCAACTACAAAAGCGATGCCAGTTGCAATAAAGGTTTCACTCAATGAAAATACTTGCGTTTCAGAACTATCTCCCAGCGCCCCTTTAAGTTCATATAAGCCACTGCCGAATACCGCCGGTAAAGCTAAAAGAAATGAGTATCGAAGTGCAGCTTCGCGGCTGTAGCCAAGCAAGCGCCCCATAGCAATTGTGGCACCTGAGCGAGAGACTCCTGGCATGAGTGCAAGTGATTGGGCCAAGCCATACAAAATTCCATGTGAAGAATTCAAATCTCTTAGATTTCGATCGCTCTTTCCAAAGTGATCTGCCAAACCAAGAATGATGCCAAAAATGATCATGACACTGGCTATTAACCACAGTGAGCGTAGATCATTTCTAATAATGTCCTGCCCTAAATATCCAAGAATAACAATCGGTAGTGAGCCAAGAATAATGAGCCAACCCATGCGTGCTTGCAGTTTTTCATCTGCCGGCAATGTTGTACGCAGAATACTTTGACTAAACCATGCCACGACAATCTTTTTAATATCGTGCCTAAAGAAGAGCAGTACTGCTAGCTCGGTACCAATCTGCGTAATGGCAGTAAAACGTGCCCCAGGATCCTGGGCATTAGTAAAGAACTCCCCCGCAATACGTTGGTGAGCACTCGATGAAATCGGCAAGAACTCAGTCAAACCCTGCAAAATACCTAGGAAAATCGATTCGAACACGTGCTCCACCTTTTCCTAATCATCACTTCTTAAGGTCTTAGAATAAGGATTTTCTCTGGCTTTCCTGCAAAATAGCCCACCGCGCCTAAGATAATTCCGAGAATTACGGGGAATACAAGAGCGATATTCCAGTTTAACGTTGCATCAAAAATCGCTCCCACTATTCCAGGTGAAACAGCGGCCATTAAATACCCAATGGATTGAGCCATGATTGACAATGATCGAGTCTCGCCGGCTTCAACGCTTCGGGTAACAGTTAAGAGAAGTGAGAGAGGAAATGTAATCGAAAGAGCAATATTAGAAATGAATAGCCACAATACTAACCTCCAGCCATGATCAAGTATCAATCCAATGAATGAAAGCGCGGCAATCGCCCCCATGAGGGCTAGCAAAATCTTTAGATCACGCAGTTTGGATGAGAAATGCGGGGCGGCAATTCCAATGACAGAGCCCATTAACCCAGTAATTGAAACTGCAAAACCGGCATTACTTAATGTGAATCCCTTCGAAACTAATATCGTAGGCAACCACGTTGCCGTCCCATAAAAGAGCATCGACTGTAAACCAAAAAAGAGGGCAATACTCCAGGCGCCTGTGCTTCGCAATAACTCCCAATGAAGCCTGGATGAAATAGGCATATGCGAGCCTTTTGCATCCTTTGAATTTCGAGCGATCCACCATATTGATGAAACCAAACCAATCACAATCCAAGGAACCATTGCTAAACGCCAACCCCATGAACTCGCTCGAGCCAATGGAACGGCAACAGCGACCGATATTGCTGCAAAAGTACCCATGATTGTTATATAAATACCTGTCACTAAACCTGAATGCTCAGATGTATTCTCCTTGACCCACACGGGAAGTGAAAAATTCAAAACGGCAATTGCAATACCGACAGTTAATGAAGACAAGAAAAGCATCGGAACATTTCCAACTGCTCGAAGGAAAATTGCTGTGGTCAAGGTTATTAACGCCACCGAAATTACGCGATTAGTGCCACCGATTCGCCCGACTAATGGCATCAAAAAAGCACTCGCAGCAAAGCAAAGGACCGTCAGTGAAGTTAGGAATGAGAGAAGAAAAAAGCTCAAGTGATACTGCTCTTTAAGAATTGGAATCAAAGGGCTCATTATGGTCAGCCCCGCGCGCATGTTCATCGCTGCTATAAAGATTGGTAGACCTTTGACGATCGCTTGCCTATTACTCAAAGCCGACTCGTGCACCGCGTAAGACTACTCTCTAGTGGTCGCTTGTTACTATGACGGCATGAGCAGAAACGTACTTGTTACTGGTGGAACCGGCGGAATTGGGCGTGCCTTTGTCGATCGCTTTGTTCAAAACGGCGATAAAGTCTGGCTTACATACTTGCGAGAGAGCGAAAATCCTCAAAGTATCGTCGCGGCATATGAACTAGATGCGGTACGGGCATTTCAATTGGATTTGGGTAGCCACGACTCAGTTGCAAAGCTCGCAAACGATTTGCCTGGAACGCCTGATGTCTTGATTCACAACGCCGGTCTAGGCTCTAAAACTGTTGAGTACTTAACCGGCATTGCCCATGAGCAATCACAGATGCTTATCCAAGTAAATGCAATTGGAACTTTGTGGCTCAATGAACTTCTCATGCCAAAGATGGTTGCAAGAGGTTCGGGTTCGATAATACTTATATCCTCAGTTGGCGGAGGAGTAACTCAGTTTGCAGGATTTAATTACGCAGATGGAATGTCGAAAGCTGCGATTGCTTTCTTAGGTCGAACACTTGCCGCCGATTTAACGCATACGGGTGTTGAAGTATTTACAATTTGCCCTGGTGCTACCAATACGCCAATGTTTGCAGCGAGCACATTAAATAATCTCAATGAAGCGGAAAAGAGAGATCTGATCTCCTCACTTCCGAAGTCGCGTTTAATTGAACCTACGGAAATCGCCGAACTTGGCTTTTTCTTGGCATCAGATGCAGGAAAGATTCTCCATGGCGCCGTTATCGATGCGTCAATGGGATTAGGTGTAAATCCAGGATTGCTTAAGAAATAATTAGATTAAGCTCTTAAGCTGTTCTGTATGGGCGGCCATGTGATTAAGGGCCTTGCCCATCAGAAATGAAATGGTGACCTCACCTGCTTCAGGATGAATAGACAGTCTTTCCCACTGCTGGCTTGAAATCGGAGTAAGGGCAACACGAACCAAATTTCCGATTGACTCAATAATAGAGAGTGAGTTAGACCAATCTCGACCTTCATAGTTGAGAACCGATGGGTAGGCATCTTCCTCAAATGGAATTATCGGCGGTGAATCGATAGTTAGTGCATTGAAATAACGAATGGCAAAGTGCATCTCTGCATCGGCTACATGGTGCATAACAAAGGCTGGCGACCATTCACCATCTTCTTTTGCAACAAGCGCGCTCTTAGAATCGAACTTTTTGGCCTGCGCCATGAATGCTTCAAGGTTCTCTAGGTACTCGGATAACGTCTCTTTGCTCATGGATAAATCCTACTAATGCCAGCTAGATTTTGGTATCAATTCCAGTTCGCTCACTCCAAGCGGTGTTAATCGTCTGAACAAAGGCTTCTAGAGGTTGAGCCCCAGATATGGCGTACTTCATGTCTACGACGAAAAATGGAACTCCTGTGGCTCCAAATTGGGTTGCCAGCTCTCGATCTGCAATGGCCTCACTTTTGAACTGATCTGACTCAAGAATATTCATAACGTCAACCGATGCTATGCCAACGGACTCTGCGACGGAACATAAGTCAAGATGTGAAAATAATGGGAGCGATTTTTCAAAATAGCTGGAGTACATAGCCTCAAGCAGCACGTCTTGCTTACCGAGTGTTGCCGCCCATAAAAGCAATCGATGCGCATCGAAAGTGTTGCCCGACAGTGTTTCATCCAAGTTGTAGCAAAGCCCTTCTCCATCGGCAATGGCACAAACATTAGCCTGCATCGCTTCAACATCCTGCGGCGAGACTCGATACTTTTCGGCGAGGAGTTTGCTGGTCGGCATAATCTCTGTGGCATCGGGTGCTAGCTCAAAGGCGCGATGGCGAACTGTGATTTCATCTTTATATTCAAACTGTTCTAGGGCTTTTTCAAGTCTTCGCTTTCCTATAAAACACCATGGGCAGACAACATCAGACCAGACATCGATAATCATGTGGCAACACTATCTCGCACCATATGGATATAAAAACGGCCAGGCTGGCGCTCACTTGCCTGTTCTGCCGAATATCTTGACTCGACCGTGCCAAAAAATCCACAAATTCCAGCGTTATATACTTTGCCCGTGGATCAGTATGAAAATGAAGTTCAAGCGCGCTGGGGTGATACCGATGCCTATCGCCAATCTAAATCGAAAACTTCAAAGTACTCACACGAGGATTTCGCAAAAGCAAAGGTAGATCAAGAGGCTGCAACTGAACTCTTTGTGTATGCCTTTGGAAATAGCCTCGCAATTACTTCGTCCGAGGCTCAAACTGCAGTCCTCGCACATCGCGCGGCAATCTCTAAATGGTTCTACGACTGCTCAGTTGAAATGCAGAAGAATTTGGCCCTTATGTATGTTGCTGATGAGCGCTTCAAAAAATACTACGACGATCGCGCTCGGGGCTTAGCCCAGTATGTGCATGATGCGATATTTGCCCAGCCGATTTGATTGTCATGCGTAAATGAAAAGAGAGACTACTGCGACTAAGGCCATAGCGGAGTTACGGGCGCTACGTAAACCGACACGGGCGCATGACATGCAACGCTTCTTTAAAACTGCACCTGGTGAATATGGCGAAGGCGATATTTTCCTGGGGTTGACAGTGCCTCAAGTGAGAATAGTTGCTAAGGATTATCGCCACTTGGAATTATCTGAAATTGAGAAACTGTCGGCATCACAATTTCATGAAATTCGCCTGTGCGGTTTGATAATTCTTTCAAATCAGTTCAAGGCAACTACCGATCTAAAGATCAAGAAGAGTATTTTTGATTTCTACATGAAGCAGATGAAACTAGGACGTGTAAACAACTGGGATTTAGTAGACGTATCGGCACCCACCATCGGAGAGTACCTGTTAGAAGTCAAAGATCCCTTTCCTGTTCTCCTGAAATTGGCCAAGAGTAAATCGCTGTGGGAGCGACGATCAGCAATTATCTGTACTTTTGCCTTCATCAGAGCTGGCTATTTTGCACCCACCCTTGAAATCTCGGAACTTTTACTCAAAGACGATCATGACCTGATTCACAAGGCGACCGGCTGGATGATGCGTGAGCTTGGCAAACGAGATCCCTCCTTGCTGCGAAGTTTTCTTGATGCTCATGTCCACGAAATGCCAAGGACTATGTTGCGCTATAGCATCGAAAAACTGCCAGAATCAGAGCGTCAGAAATGGCTTAAGAAGACTAGATAGCATCACGGCAATTAATGTGAATTAAGCCTTTTCACATATGCAAAAAAAGGAATTGGAATCAAGACGCCGATTGCCATAACAATGACCCACAACTGCTCGAGGTGGGCTCCGATTAGCACGCCCGCCATCGCCGGGCCGACAATTCCAGAAAAGCCCCATTGCAAACTTATTAGGGCACTTGCTCGCCCACGAATATGTTCGGGGGTGAGTTCTTGAAGCAGGGCAGGACTAGTCGGAGCGTGAACCATTTCGCCAAATGCAAATATCAATTGACTCACACATAAAGCAATTCCACCTACGAATAGTGGGACATATGGTGATATTCCGACGGCTAGCCAAGAGAGCATCCAAATTACTCCCACAGACATGAGTGCTGTGTATTTTGAGTATCTTTCTAAAACTCTAAGCACCATTGGCTGGAATACAACGATGCTAATTGTATTTACTCCGAAAATCACACCTAACCATTTAGGTGAGAGACCAAGGTACTGGGTTGCATAAATTGGAATTCCAGATTGAAGGGGTCCATATCCAAAAGTTAAAAGTACGACACCAGCAAATGTAAGGACTGTGAGATCCTTTCGGGAAAATATCTCACGATAACTGCCATTCTTAGGTTCATGTTCTTTCGAGATGTATTTACCTGCGTGTGGAGTTTTAAGCCCCAGAACAATTATGAGATACAAGAGATAAGTAAGTGAATCCACCCAGTACATCCATTGGAATGAGATAACTGAACCTTCTTGAATAATTAGAGATGAAAGCAGCCCGCCGATTCCAAGGCCTAAGTTAAGAAGCATAAAATTAAAGCCAAATATTTTGGCACGATCAGCCTCTGGTGTAACACGAGTCAAGATAACCATTTGAGCCGGCCAGATGCACTGCCCACCCAAAGAAAAAAGAGTCATAGAAAATACTGCTTGAGCATGGGTAGTTACTTGTGAGAAGGAAAGCGCTGAAATTGATGCTATTAAGAGACCAGGAATAATTACTTTCTTTGGACCGATTCGATCCACGAGGGCACCTAATGGACCCGTCCCAACTATTCCAGTGAAGGCTCCCCAAGCCATGAGTAGACCACCGAAAGTTGTTGTGAATCCACGAATATCATGAAGGTAAACCATCAAAAGAGAGAGTGTCATCCCACCGCCAATAGCATTCAAGGAGATGCCAAGAATTATTCGGCGCGAGTGTGGGTTGAGTAT
>CAXNOC010000016.1:0-22483 GCA_964203745.1 Candidatus Planktophila sp. | reverse complement strand
GCTCCCCAAGCCATGAGTAGACCACCGAAAGTTGTTGTGAATCCACGAATATCATGAAGGTAAACCATCAAAAGAGAGAGTGTCATCCCACCGCCAATAGCATTCAAGGAGATGCCAAGAATTATTCGGCGCGAGTGTGGGTTGAGTATTGAGGCGAACTCTTTGAATGGGGCAAACTTAGAAAGCATCGCCTAATTGTAACGGTGTAAGACTAGTAATGAGGGTCTAATAGCTTTTCAAAAACTTTGATGGGCAGATAACTAATTGCTTTCTGCAATCTCCTTGAGCCGGACTAAAGTCTTTGCAACGGCTATTTGCGTCCAAGGATAGGCCTTGCGCAAGTTGAGCCAGAGTTGGGAAATTGAAGTCGTGCCATCAAAGGTTTCGGTAACCTCAGTTTGATTAGGCGTGATGGGGCGAAGATCATACCTCCAGCGCCACCGTCCTAAATGTCGCCAAGCGATTCTTCTATTCTCCTCAAACTCGACCACCGTATTGAGAATTCGATAATTAATTCCCAATTTCATCTGCATGCCAAACTTTGATCCGAGCTCCAATTTGGTGGGGCCACTAAAATTGCCTTGAATTGTCTTTGAACCGTCAAAATCCATATGTCGCTGTGGATTGGTCAACAAATTAAAAATTCTCTCGGCAGATGCATCAATCACAATGCGTGCAGATTTTATTTTTGGATTACCTGTATCAAAGATTTCAGCTCGGATGGGAGAGTTCATGCTCTTACTCTACAGAATCAATCGCTGACCAGCCCGAGTGCAGCAATATCCGATGGCCCAACGCCACAGCAGCCTCCGATAATTGATGCCCCTAACGCCCTCCACTCTTGGATCAGCCGATGATCAAATACCAGATCCCCCGAGCCATCCCATTTTTTCGTGGCGGCATCCCACGTACGCCCAGAGTTTGCATAGACAATGAAGGGAATCTTTGAACTCGCACTTTGGAGTAATGGTGCAACTAAATGAGGGGCAGTGCAATTGATCCCAACGGCAAAGGCGTCCGATGAATCATTCACAATTTTCACCGCGTCGGCAAAGCTTTCTCCCGACGATAGTTCGCTCTCTGATTTGCAAGAAAAACTAATCCAATATGGGATTTGCGACTTGGAATCGTGCATCAATTCAATCAAGGCCCGGGCCTCTGTTATCTCTGGGACTGTCTCGAAGGCGAGAAAATCAGGCTTTGTTAAGATGAGAGTAAATAATCTTTCTCGATGAAAATCTTTGAGCTCTTCAATAGAAAGGCCGTAGTTTCCGCGGTACTCGGAACCATCGGCAAGAAATGCCCCATATGGACCAATGGATGCAGCGACCTTTACGTTAGGAAATCTAGCTAACTCAGTCGAAGCAATGAGTGCTGCAGTTACTTCATCATTGCTCCAGCCCAGTGCCAAACAGCCTGGATAGGTCACTTGGTAGGAACTTGTAATCAATATTTGAGCACCGGCAACAGCAAAGAGTTTGTGGGCAGCCCGGATTTGATCAGGATGCGACTTCAGTAATTCCCCAGACCACAAAGAAGTATTTAGCGTGCTTCCTAACTGCTCAAGGGCTGTTGAAAGGCCACCATCTAGGAGCAAAACGTCACTGTACATAGGCCAACCTTATCGCTGGAAGTAATGAATAAATCCGACAGTGTAGGTCGCGATCATCACCTATTTTGAATATGAATAATCACCCTAGAAGCCTGAACGAATCTGTGCTGCATGTTCCATCGGATGCTTTATGTATGTTTCGAGCCACGTGTGAATCGAGTACTCCCCTGATTCACTATGGATTCCGGCATTGTCTAATTGGTCCACAGATAGCCTTTTCAAAATTTCCAACGAAGAAGCTCGAACGGCTTTAAAAACATCGAGTGAGATCTGAATGGGTAACACTTCATAACCCAAGGTCTGATCCTCGCCCCATGCGGCCTCGTCATAGCCTTGGATTTGCGTGCCGGGTTCAACAATAAGCCGGCGCAATCTTGCATAAGACTGAGCCTCGCTGTCGGCAACATGATGGATTACTTGTCGAGCAGTCCAACCTTGATCTTTCGCTGTATCTAATTCAGCTTCTGTTAATTTAGATACCGTTGAGATGAATTCTTCAGTTGATTCTCTATATTTTGCAATGAATTCACTTAAGTTCATAGCCGATTATAACATCATGCAAATAAGCCCCTCGTAGGCGCTCCATTAGCTGGGCCATTTCACCGAAGAGTAACTCGGCGGGGTAGCCTTCTTCCTATTCCAAACAAATCAAGAATCAATATGCAACCGATAATTACCAAAGCTCCACCAAGAACCTGAACCAAAGAAATATTTTCATGCAGATAGAAAGCCCCAATTAGAACAGCAACCACAGTCACCAGGAACTCCACGCTAATAGCTCGCGTTGCCCCAATTTCGGAAACTAGCTTGAAGTAAATAACATAACAAAGTGAACTGCACAGAACGGCTAGTGCGATTATGTTCAACCAATCTCCTACCATCGGATTACGTTGAAACGGAACGAAAATCAATAGAGGCGCTGTCAGCAGACCTCCGAAAAAGAAGGCTCCGATAACTTGTTCCCAGACGCCAACGGATGACATTTTCATCTTTGAGAAGTTACTTCCAAAGGCGGCAGAGATACACCCAATGACCGCAACGAGAATTCCGACAAGATACTCTTTCGAGGCGTTTCCTTTCGGAAAACCGACCAAGAGAAATATGCCTAAGAATCCCAGTGCTAATCCGAAGTATCCGACTCTGGTCAATTTTTCTATGTGTAGTAAACGCCCGATCATTGCTGAATACAAGGGAATGGCTCCAACTAAAATTGCACTCATCGCTGTGCCGATGCGCGGTACTGCAAATGACAACCCGATGAGCTGAAAAGCAACGGTTGTGGCACCAGAAATCAGAAAAGGTACGGCGCCGATGGAAAAATCTAGTTGTCTCTTACTTATTTTCGCGAGCACGTAGAGAGTTAAACTCGCGATGAGCGCACGAACCGAAACTGCCCCAACCCAATCGAAAGCTTCAACGACTCGAAGCACAAGAAGAAATGATCCGCCCCACAGGATTGCCAGTATTGAGAATTCACTCGGCGCATTCATCTTCACGACGAGAAGGCTACAACCTAAGCCTTTCTCACAATGCTCGATTTCAAATTCATTGGGCCAAAACCATCCACTTTAGCTTCGATGTCATGATCGCCAGGCCCGTCAACAAGACGAATATTGCGGACTTTTGTTCCGACCTTGAGAGTATTTGAACTCCCCTTTACCTTCATGTCCTTAACGATCGTGACATCATCACCATCAGCCAACATATTGCCCGAGGAATCTTTAATTATCCGCGCAGTTTCCGCTACATCTTCTGTGGGATTCCATTCATGTGCACATTCAGGACAAACAAGAAGTTCGCCCATTTCATATGAATACTCTGATTTACATTCAGGACAAGGTGGAAGTTGGCTCATGCTGCAAGTTTATCGGTGAAAAGAAGGAAGCCTCACCCTATAGGCCGGAGAATTGGAAAAGGCCTCGATCTCTCGAGACCCTCCCATGCAAATCTGGTCTAACTCTTATGACCATTACCAATAGATCGAGTTAAAGCAGGTAAGACTGTGGTGGAGACGACGGGATTTGAACCCGCTCCGATGACTTGGTAAACCAACAGGCTGCCAATTACAACACGCCCCCAACACGAGAGTGAAGTTATGACTTTCCTGACGATAGAAAATTTTGAGTGATTGGGGCTGTGGATAAAAATTGATTGTGGAAAGCAAAAGGGACTCGGTGATTAACCAAGTCCCGATTACTACCAAGCCATCGTGTTGAAATTATTGCACAAAACGAAGTGACACGGAGTAACTAAGAAATAAAGAAGAGTCGCCCTATAAGCCGGACATACTTCAAGTGCCTTAGCGACCTGCATGTTTAGTCTCTTTGTCCATCTATATGCCCATATAAAGCTGCATAGACTTCAATAATGCTCACGAACTAGGCAATTATAGCAAGGCTACTTCGCTGACTGGAATCCTTTTGAAGAAATAGAGAATCTAAAGTTGCAACAAGGTTGGATAAATCCTCTGGAAATAGGTGGCCATAAGTGTCGAGCGTTTCGGAAATCTCCTTATGTCCCAGTAAAACCTGTATGGCTTTGATGCTTGCTCCGCTTCGTATAAGAGTTGAAGCACAGGTGTGGCGAAGTATGTGCATTCCCTCCCCCACTGGCACTCCAAGCGGTCTAGCTGCCAAGCTGAAGTAGCGATTTGCATGTTTGTAACGGAGCAAGCCCCCGTCACGATTCTTGAACAGTAAAGATTTTGGTCCAAGTCCAAAAGAACGGACATGATCTTTGATCAACTTTTCTAACTCTAGAGAGAGTGGGACCTCGCGAATACTTGATGAGGTCTTTACGTGAGGTTCTACATCTCCCTCTGGATCACGACTAATTTGCTGGTCAACTTTGATTATTTTACGGTCAAAATCGATCTTGTCGAATGTCACGCCTAAAATCTCCGAGGGGCGCATACCCGTGAAAAACCCCATCCATATCATTAATCTAATTTCTTCTGGAATTGCCTCCGCTATACCTCTGATGACACCCAGTTCAAGAGGGCGTACCTTTTTCGTTGCTTTCACCTTGGGTCTTCTTACGAAGTCAAATGGGCTCTCATCAATGTATTTATTGAGTTTGGCACTTTTCAAGATGGTAGCCAGAAGATTTACATACTTTTGAGTCGTGTACTCGGATAAAGCCTTACCAAAGTATCTCTCTTCATTCTTTAATTTTACTTGCCAAGACTTTATGTCCGCTGGCTTGATGGTCGACATTGGTATGTGTCCAAAATAGGGAAGGATATATTTATTAATCGTATTTTCATAATCACGTTTCGTCTGTGGACGAACATCTAGCGTCTGCTTCCAGACTTCATCGATGAACTCAATGACTGTCATCTTCATTATCAGTGGAGTGATGCCTCTTCCGCGCTTGACGCGTATCTCCTGTTCATTGGCAAAATTCTGAGCTTCTTTCTTAGTACTGAATCCACCTTTTTCTGACTCCGACTTATCTGCTTGAAGCCAACGTGCAGACCAGGTCTTCCCACGTTTTCTCACTGAAGCCAATTATTTGCCACCTCTCGAGTCCATGATAATTTTTAATTTTTCTTCACCATAAGATGATTTAAACATCTTCACCCCACTTTCAGTGAGTGTTCCACCTGCAATGCCTGGACCATTGCTCGTTAACCAACCATTTCTTCGGGCAACTTGAACGGCAGTATGGACGAGTGAAACATCCATATTCAGAAGCTCTGCAGTTCTTGAAGAGAGTTTTCTTGTCCCACTTGCTTGCAGCATCGCATAAACTTTAGCGATTAAAATAGCGTCCTTCGACTTTCCGCCCTCTCGTTTTATTTCTTCACTCGTATCCCAAACGACGACTTTTCGAAGGTCAACAGTTTTACTTATTACTTCCTCCACAAGGGAAATCTTCTGATTTTTCGCACCAGTAATCTCACTTAGTAGTTGTGAAACAACCTCTGCATGTTCATCTAAGACCAAACCTGTCGGAAGCGTACGGAACATCGTTGCTTTGAATCCGTTAACTTCTTTTGGTAAGAGTCGGCGAATGCATAACTTCAAGCGAAGCGTCACTTCTTCTTTTGATGGCTTGGGCGAGTTATTGTCAATCCTTTGAACTTCGATAGCAACCGTCTCGCGGCCTCCTGAAGATGCCTTGGAATGCACCCATACACGCAACTCACCCTGATCGTGCCAGGTTAGGACATCAATTAGCTGCCCACTAGTTGTTCCGGAGAAAACATATCCAACTTTGCTCATAAAACTCCCATCCGAGGATTTGCATGTTCCTAGGAGATAGGGTACCTTTTGTCCAAAGAAAGAGCAAACCCTAGGAGGAGAAATGCATAGTTCAGGTCTAATCATGGCTGGGAGTAGCGACTCCTGGATGTCAGTGAGGGAGGCTGCCCAATACTTGGGCAAATCAGCCCACTGGCTTTACCAAAATCGAGAAAGGCTGGGAATACCCGCCGCCGCCATAGGTGGAACCTATCGCTTTGAGAAGTCTCAATTAGACAGATGGATCTCCGACATTTCTCGAGTCAATCAATTTGGAAGAAATGGCAATAAAACGTTTTTGAAAGTCACTCTCTAATCACAGAGACACTTTTGCAAACAGTTTGGAAACGATTCAAACACGTCCCTACCGTAGAACTTGCTGTCTCGCAGGCCAAAGGCACTTTTCGTTTCTATCATAGAGAATACTAAAAATGCACTTTAAGCTTTCGGGCATCATTTCCAAAACAAAGTAGCAAGTAATCCGACTCTACTTTGGTATCGGATGGCGGCAACTTAGCAATAGCCATCCGTCATAGTTCACTTTTTGGCTACTGAGCGAGAAATCCACGGGCACTTTTGTAAACAGTTTGGAAACGATTCAAACACGTCCCTTCCGTAGAACTTACTGTCTCGCAGGCCCAAGGCATTATTCATTTCTATCATAGAGATGACTTAAAAACGTGCTTGTTTTGATTGAAAACAGGAAACATAGGAGCACTTTTATTTTGATCAATAAGTCCTTTTTCATGCTCATTTATTGCTGAATCCACTTCATTATTGCCTGATCGTCGGAATCACATCTGCAGGTATGCGGCAGCATTTATTCAAAGCACAAATTGTGTTTTTCGCGCAGACCCTTAGATGGAGAAAAAAATGGCACGCTGGTACACATTCGAAGATATATCCCAGGAGTTGCACGAATCTGTTTAGCAATCGCTGCCGATAAATCCGATGCGCGCCGGTTAACTATTAAACGAAATACTGTCGCAGTTGTCTCTGATGGCTCAGCAATTTTAGGGCTAGGAAATCTAGGACCCGAAGCGGCAATGCCTGTCATGGAGGGTAAGGCCGTTTTATTCAAGCGCTTTGCCAACGTTGATGCCTGGCCAATCTGCTTAGATTCACAAGATACCGAAGAGATTATCCGTGCTGTGCAGTTGATTGCACCTGGTTTTGGCGGAATTAACCTGGAAGACATCTCTGCCCCACGCTGCTTTGAAATTGAAGCGCGATTGAAAGAAAGCCTTGATATTCCAGTTTTTCATGATGATCAACATGGCACGGCCATTGTTGTTTTAGCTGGCCTGCTCAATGCACTGCGCTTAGTAAAGAAGGAGATGAGCGAAGTTCGCATTGTGATGATCGGTGCCGGGGCTGCTGGCAACGCCATCTTGCGTCTGCTCTTTCTCTCAGGTCTCAAGCATGCATCGGTCTTTGACTCTAAGGGCATTATTCATAAAGACAGTAAGGCCGATAATGAGATGCGCAAGTGGCTTATCAGCAATACCAATGCTGAGAATAAAACACATTCACTGACCGAAGAGATGAAAGGCGCCGATATTTTTATCGGTGTTAGCGCCCCAAATGTCATTACTGAAGCTCATGTTGAATCCATGGCCCACGATGCCATTGTCTTTGCCATGTCCAACCCAGATCCTGAGATCGATCCAGCGCTTGCCCAAAAGCATGCCCGCATCGTTGCCACGGGCCGAAGTGATTATCCAAATCAGATCAATAACGTGCTCGCATTTCCTGGCCTATTTCGTGGACTCTTAGATGCAGGTGTTTCAAAGATCACCGATGAGATGTTAGTAGCCGCAGCTCGGGCGATTTCAGAGTGCGTCAAGCCAGAACAGCTCAATGAAAACTTCATTGTCCCAAGCGTCTTTGATCCAGCGGTCTCGCCTTCGGTATCAAATGCCGTCTATAAAATCGCCACAGAAAAGAAATAAAGCTCTAATTACGCGCAGGTGCGCGTGATAATGACACGGGCTTGATCACCATAATGCTCGCTGCCCGGTTCATACACATCAATGCGCACAACCTCTGGAACTTCTATAGCTCCATCAGCGACCAAGGAAGCTAGCACTTCTTCAAATCCCCTACTCTCAAAGTGCTCGTTATTTACGCCCACTACCAACCATCCATTGGGCTCTAGAAGAGGCAGCAAATTGGCAATGCACTCTGGGCCTAAATGTCCATGGGTAAAAGTTCCGGAGCTAAAGAGCGCCTCATACGCTGGATTCTCGTTTGCAACATCTCTCGTTAAATCTCGTTCGTATAGCTGCCTATAAACCGCAGCACCATCTTCGCGCAATTTTAACTTGGCCTGCGCCAGCATTTCGAGTGAAATATCCATCCCATCAATTAACAACTCTGGGCGCAATCGCGAAATATACATTCCAGTTAATCCTGTACCTGTACCGATATCTAGTACTCGAGTAACTGGGCTAACCACATTGTTAAAAACTTCTGCAATTGCTTTAGGATAGCGATACTGCTTCGCATCAACGAACGAGGTTTCATAAGTTGCCGCCCATTTGGCATACAAACGCCGATTATCATCAGGGCTTTTTACTGAATACGCCGCTGCCAAATCTAATGTTTCATCACTCACTCTTAAACATTAATGGCAATGTAGCCTTGAAGCAACGGTTAGAACTATCTATGATTGCAGATATAGAACTCCATATCGCAATCACCGAGAAGAGGTCAGATGCGCTTTTCAGTTAATGAAGATGGTAACTGGCGCGCGTTTAATCATAGAAATTATAGAATTGTTTACAGAGCTAATGCCTTATCAAATATAGGCTCGTGGGTACAACGAATTGCGCAAGATTGGCTGGTCCTTGAATTAACTCATAGCGGTACCTACCTTGGAATCATTTCAGCGTTGCAATTCACGCCGTTCCTGCTTGTAAGTTTGCAAGGCGGAGCGATGGCCGATCGATTTAACAAACGCAAAGTTTTAGTCTTTACAAACATCGCCGGTGGGTCAACAGCGCTAGCCCTGGGCCTGCTCATAGTGACAGATCAAGTAAAACTGTGGCATATCATGGTGATGGCATCCCTAGTGGGTTTAACCGATGCCATTGATAAGCCCGTGCGCCAGAGTTTTGTTGCCGAGCTAGTCGGAACAAAAGATATGCCCAATGCGATTAGTTTAAACTCTGCGAACTTCAATCTTGGGCGGCTGATTGGACCGGGAATATCCGGCTTACTCATCGCCGCCTTCGGAACTGGGCCCGCCTTTCTTATAAATTCTTTCGCATATGTTTTTGTCATCCTGGCAATGCTGCGAATCAACGATGACCATCTTTTTAAAGTACCAAAACGCAATGGTCCTGCAAGCATTAAAGAGGGTCTGCGTTATGTAAGAGCGCGCCCAGATATTTTTGTCACTATGTCGGTCTGCTTCTTTATGGCAACATTCGGATTAAACTTCCAAATTTTCAGTGCCCTCATGACAACTAAAACCTTCAATAAAGGTGCCGCATCATTCGGCCTATTGGGAACCGTTCTAGCAATTGGATCTTTAAGTGCCGCACTTTTTTCTCCTCGACTAGAAAAATATAGATCCACTCGTTTTGTAATCATTGGCTCGATTGTCTTTAGCATCGCTGTATTTATTAGCGCCTTTATGCCCACATATACGACGTATGCAATCTGTCTACCCTTTGCAGGGGCTGCGGCCTTAACAACAATGATCGCCGCTAACTCGGTCACTCAATTAAACTCTGATCACGCCATACGAGGCCGCGTCATGGGCATTTACCAACTTGTCTTTCTTGCGGGCACTCCAATCACCTCTCCACTGATTGGATTGGCTAGCGAAACTTTTGGTGTCCGAGCCACAATTGCTTCCTGCGCTCTCTTGGCTCTCATCCCAATTATCATCATATGGATTCGTTTCAAGGAGGCCATCGCCGTGCCGACCGATATCTCCATCTCGGCCGTACTGGATTCAGATACCGAGCTTCCACCAAAATAGAGATAAGAGTTATGGTTTCGTTACCAAAAAAATCTAGCGCTATTAAAGATTCAAGGGTAATTTCTGCCTCCTAACTGTAAACGATTACAGTTTGAAATTGCAGGAGTCAGGTAGTTATGGCCACAATTGGCGCGGTTGCAAAGCAGGCTGGGGTCTCTATCGCCTCTGTCTCGCGCGTCGTCAATGGCACCACTGCCCGTGCAGAGACTGAAAGGCGGGTCCGGGCGGCCATCATTGATTTGGGATACCAGCCCAACTCTGCCGCCAGAGCATTAAAGGTCCGAAAATCCGAACAGATCTGTCTATCTTTTGATGATCTTGGCAACCCGGCATATGTCTCAATGACCCGCGGCGTTGGCCATGTGTTGAGTTCAAGCCACTATCGGTTAATTCTCTCTTCTGCCTTTTCATCGGTTGAAGAGATCGTTAAGCATCTAGAGACCATGGGCCGTGGCTTTGCAGATGGCCTCATCATCTCCCCGATCTACAGCGATCCGCGAATCGCTTCATTGATTTCACGACTACGAATTCCAGTTGTCCTTGTCGGAACGCTTCCCGAGGGCCTAGATGTCGATAACGTGCATGTGGATTCTGCCTCTGGAATAGAAATGGCAGTAGAGCATCTAGTTGAAACTGGACGTACAAATATCGCTCTCGTTAACGGACCCGTCACCACTAATCCAGGGCGACGTAGAAAAGCCGCATTTGAAAGAGCGCTGATCGCTCGAGGCTTGACTTTGACTGATGAGAGCATCATTCAAGCAGATGCGTTTTCACCCGAAGCTGGTTATGCGGCGATTTCAAATTTAAAAGATTTAAAGAAATTTGATGCGGTCATTGGTGGAAATGATCAGTTAGCTGCAGGCGTCATGAAATTTTGCTTTGAAAAAAACATAGGTATTCCTTCGGATATTGCATTAATTGGAATTGATAATATCGATTTAGCTTCGCTGCTTCGACCAACATTAACAAGCATCGACCTTCGCGCCGAAGAGCGTGGAGAAATCGCAGCGAACTTAATGCTCGATCGACTCGCAAATCCTGATCGTCCCTCAAAACAAATCACAGTGGAACCTAAACTAGTAATTCGTGAATCGACGGCATCATAATGAAAACTACCTCTAAGAGCGGAAAGATGTATAACCGTGGGGCATGGAAGTACGCCCTCCCCGCATTTATTCCACTCGTACTTCTCAGCGTTGTTCCACTATCTCAGGCAATTTGGACGGCGTTCACCGATAACGTCGCTGGCTTTAACGTAAAAGTTAAATTCATCGGGTTCGAGAATTTTCGCCGGCTAGCCGGAGATACGCTCTTCTGGGCTTCCTTTAAAATTGGAATTATCTGGGCCGTCTCAGTAACCCTGTTAGCTCTGGTTTTGGGCTTTGGTTTGGCACTTTTACTCAATCAGAAACTCCGCTTCTTAGGTTTAATGCGGGTTCTGTCTCTTGTGCCATGGGCGATGCCGCCAGTGATCGTAGCCATCATGTGGAATTTACTGCTTCGGCCAACGAGTGGACCTATCGATGGGATTCTCGAGTTTTTCCATGTACCAGGTGCTAAAACAGACTGGCTAGGAGATTTCAACACAGCATTTCCAACAGTAATTTTAATCGGTGCCTGGGTAGCAATGCCGATTATTACTGTGTCAATTTTGGCCGCCATCCAAGGCATCCCTTCCGACATGATTGAAGCTGCAACAATCGATGGAGCTAACGCCTGGCAACGTTTTAGATTTATTACGATCCCTGCCGTAAGAGCAATTACTACCGCATTGGTTGCGTTAAATATTATTTGGAATTTTAGTTCTTTCGGTCTTGTATTTGTTTTAACAGCAGGCGGTCCCGGTGGCAAGACTTTTGTTCCCGCCCTCTTTGCATACAACGAGGCATTTAAATATGGAAACTTTGGATATGCCGCCTCCATGGGCGTCGTCATGGCACTTGCAATTGTGTTAATGCTTGCGGTGTATTTGAAGGCCAGCAAACGAGAGGACACTCAACGATGAGCGCCATTGAACAACGTGGAATCTCTATCGCACCAGAAAAGAAAAAGCGGAAGTACTATTTAATTCCAACTTATTTCGCCGTAATCTGCTACATAATATTCTTGGGCTTTCCATTTGTTTGGATGTTCACCACATCACTGAAATCACCTTTTGAATTATTACAGTTAGATCAAAGTTTTCTTCCTAAGAGTTTTTACTGGCAGAACTACCAAGATATTATGGAAAAGCGTGGTCTCCTTAATTCAGCAAAGAACAGCACGATCATTGCGCTGATAACCACAGTAATCACTACTATTTTTGCCGTACCTGCCGGATATGCAATTGCCCGTCTGCGTAAAGTTTTCTCAGGGGCTGCAACTGGCTGGATTCTTATTAGTCAGGTCTTTCCCGTCTCTCTTGTCATCATTCCCCTCTTTATGGCCGTGCGTCGCTTGGGTCTACTTGACACGATTTGGGGCTTAATCCTTGTTTACTTAGTAGCGGCGCTGCCATTTGCCCTCTGGATGCTCAAAGGTTACGTCGCCTCTATTCCAATGGATCTAGAAGAGGCAGGGGCAATGGATGGAGCCTCTTCATTTCAGATTTTGCGGCGAATAGTCTTCCCTCTTTTACTTCCTGGCATTGTGGCAACTGCACTCTTTACTTTCCTTAACTCGTGGAACGAGTTCTTCTTTGCATTGGTCTTAATTCAATCCCCTGAAAATGAGACTCTTCCTCTAACTTTGGCACGGTTTATGGGCTCTGAAGGCCAAGTTTTACTTGGTCCATTGGCCGCCGGTGCTTTCTTGGCAACGATTCCATCACTTCTCATATTTGGAATCATGCAACGCAAACTTGCTAGCGGCTTATTAGCCGGCGCGGTTAAAGGTTAGGGGGCGGCGGGAAAAGCTAATGCAAGAAAGGTTTTAGCCAAATTGGTTCAAACCGGATGATCAATTCAAAAGAATAAAAGGAGAACATGTTGAAAAGATTCAAGTTACTGGCAGTTGTCGCATCTGTTGCGATGATCGCTTCTCTCTCGATTGCAGTTCCAGCGCGCGGCGCCGGAATTGAAATGACTTATTTCACTCCTGCTTACCTTCCGGGCACTGTTGCCGCTACTGAGCGCATCGTTGCCGATTGGAACAAAGCAAATCCAAACTCAACTGTCAAAATCGTCTATGGCGATGTAAACAACATGCAGGATAAGTTAACGACCGCCTTTGCAGGCAATGTTGCACCTGACATCTTCCAGCATGAAGCAGCTTCAATTCTTTCATTCTCAAAGCAAGGCTACTTAGCCGACTTAACTAAAGAGATGAAACCAATTAAGAGCTCAATTCCTAAAGGACTATGGGATGTTGGTGCTTATCAAGGAAAGCTGTACGGAGTTCCAACAATGACTCAGACATACACCGTCTATGCAAACGTGGATATGTTCAAGAAAGCCGGAGTTGCAGTCCCAATCGGTACCAATACTTTTACGTGGGATGCCTACCAAGCCCTAGCTAAAAAGTTCACAACTGATGGAAAGTATGGAGTTGCTTGGGGATTAAGATCTCCAGCGGCCATGACAATGATTATGGGCATGAACTTCAATGCCGCATTCTTCCGTGGATTGACTTTAACCTCGGGACCAAAACTCAGCATCAATAAGGCAGAGCTCGAAGTTCCATCTCGCATTCATGCCATGATTTATGATGATAAGAGCGTTGATCCTGCATCATTGACAATGACTGGAGCTGGTCCGGTTCCAGGCTTCTTAGCTGGAAAATACGCAATGATCTTTGCTGCTAGTTATGTTGCAGCAGATTTAGATATTGCAGCCAAGGCATCTGGCTTTAACTGGACTGCTCTTCCACTGCTTAAGGGTTCTAGCAATCAACAAGGTGCAAACCCTCAGACTCTGTCAGTTTCAGCACAGAGCAAGTATCCAAAGCAGGCCGCTGCGTTTATTCGCTACATGGTGGGCGATAAGAACCTCTCTGACTTAGCTCAGGGCGAGGCACTTATCCCATCAACAAGTGGATCTCTCAAGGCAGCACTTGCAAGTAAAAAGGGTAACGCTGGCTGGACTCAGATCCTTGATGATGGTTCATCGTTAGCGTTAGCTCCATTTACTTTGGTACCTAACTACCAGAAGTGGAAGGACACTGTTTTGCAACCTGCAATGCAGCAATACATTCAAGGCAAGATTTCAATCACGGAGATGAAGTCTCGATTGTTGAGTGGCTGGTTAGCCATTCGTTAATCGGTTCTTGACTCCCTGATTGATCATCCGAGGGTGAACAAGCCGGTCAGAGCTATACCTATTTAGCTCTGACCGGCGTTCAAATCCTCACTCACGCTTCAACTATAAATCTGCCTATCGAATGAATGGAAAACATGTCTATCTTGGAAGATAAAGCGATCGGCGCACTCTCAGGTGCAGCCGTTGGAGACTCACTCGGTGGCTCAACCGAGGGTTACAGCCCAGAGGTAATTCAAGCTCGTTTTGGCGGCCTTGTGACTGGAATTGTCGGTCCATTCAATGTGGATTGGAAAAATACGCGGCCTGTATCTCCATTTCATAAAGGAAATGGCCACATCACCGATGACACTTTGATGACTGAGGCATTAATAAATGTTTATGATCAAGTGCGCGATCATTTAGATGCCTTTACTTTCGCACAGGGAATAGTTCCTGAGATGATGGATAAAGTCCGTTGGATCCCAGAGCTCGAACGCGATTCACTTTTAATCCATCGAGTTTTTCATGCTGAAAAATGGTTAGTCCTAAAACTTCTTCACGCACACTCTGATCCGCGTGAAGCCGGTGTTGGAAATATTGTTAACTGTGGCGCAACGATGTACATGTCGCCAGTGGGAATCATCAATGCCGGTAACCCAGCAGGTGCCTACAACGAGGCCATTGAAATAGCAGGTGCACACCAATCAAGCTACGGCCGTGAAGCAGCGGGAGTATTTGCTGCAGCAGTAGCTACCGCAATGACGCCAGGTGCAACAATTGATGATGTAATCAATAATGCAATCTCCTTCGCACACGATGGCACAAAGGCGGCAATCCAAGCCGTTACCGACGCCGCTAAAGATGTAACCTCGTGGGATACCAGCTTTGCAACACTGAGAGCGGCAATGGCTCCCTTTGATTCATTAGGTGAGGCTTACCGCGAACCTGGCCCAGATGCCCGTAAACCAAGTCGCCTCAAGGCTATTGAAGAACTTCCTCTTGCACTTGGCTATCTTCGAGTATCTGGCGGTGATTTTGAGACAGGAATTTTGGGCGCAATAAATTACGGTCGCGACTCTGATTCAATTGCAACGATGTTTGGCTCACTCAGTGGCGCAATGAATGGTCGTTCGGTGATACCTCACGGTTGGGCCGAAACGATTGAAAAAGAGAGCCGAATAGATCTCATTTCAAATGGCAAGAAATTAGCAACAATCGCACTTGAGGTGGCTCGCAAAGATAAATCACGTGCAGATGCCGTAGCTATCTCTAGGACCCAGCTCTTCGGTAGCTTATAGAGATGAGCGAGCCGTACCGTTTACGTCTAACGTGGGCACAACCTGAAGACTTAGTTGCACATTTTTTTAGCCAGGCAAAATTTGAGGGCGTCGATGTCGATGATCAGATCGCAACATGGGTAACCGCCGGAGGATCTGCAGCTGCGCCGATGGCTGGTGCAACTCCCATACCTGCATCTGCTCCAATGCGAGCTCTGGCTCGAAGTGTTATTGCCGAGATCGAAGTTAAGTTAGCGGCTAATCCAGAGTTAGATTACGAGGATTTCTTACAACAGCTTCCAGATAGCCCCCCGTACACGGTTCCGGATAACGATACCTATCATGGTGCATGGCTGGGACGTGCTACAGGTTGTCTATTAGGCAAGCCAGTTGAAAAAACTCAACGCGATGGCATTCGTGCGATTTTACAGTCGAGTAATCGTTGGCCTCTGACTGAATACTTCTCTGGAGTTGGTGTGCCACCAGAAGTACTACTCAAGCATCCATGGAATAAGCAGAGCAAAGTTAATTGTTTGCAAGAAAACATAGATGGCATGGCAGAAGATGATGATATGAACTATCCCCTGATTGCACTGCTGACGCTTGAAACCTATGGACGAAATTTCAATACCGACCACATTGCCGATCAATGGTTAAAACTTCTACCAGCTGGCCGTGTGTATACGGCAGAGCGCGTTGTCTATCGCAACTTACTTGAGGGCACATCCCCTAGTGAAGTCGGCGCTATCGCTAATCCATTTAAAGAGTGGATCGGTGCGCTAATTCGCGCCGATGTGTATGGCTGGGTTAATCCCGGCAATCCAAAGCTGGCGGCACAGATGGCCTACCGCGATGCTTATTTAAGTCATCGTCGTAACGGTCTATATGGCGCTGCAATGAGTGCTGCCATGAACGCTGTTGCAATGGTGAGCAAAGATATTAATGAAGTTATCGATGCCGGGATGACGGTGTTGCCACCAGATTCGGCGATCTTTAAAGCCTGCGCCTTTGCACGCGAACTTGGAAACTCCAATATGGATTACGAATTAGCGTTGGATGCGCTCTATGCCCATGTTGATGGTATGCACTGGGTTCATACCGTTAATAATGCAGCGCTAGGCGTTCTAGGGCTTTCGCGCAGCAAAGGTGAATTCTCTAAGGCAATCACGCTTACTGTTATGGGCGGTTGGGATACCGATTCAATTGGTGCAACTGTGGGTTCAATTTGCGGCGCGATGAGCGGTGCGCGCAACATTCCTTCTCAGTGGAGTGCACCAATCGATAATCGATTAGCTTCCAGCATTCCGGGGTGTAATCAATTGCTGCTCACCGACTTAGCGGCTCGCACAAGGACACTAGTTTTAGCAATGAACTCAATAATTCCCCGCCCTTTACACCCTGCCTCTACAAGTGATTGGGATAATGCCAAAGTTATCGCCGGGCCTGAAAGCCTGGCGGAGCGCCAAAAGTGGCGAGAAGATTTAAAGAAGTGGCGTACAGAATCCGCCCAAAGAATTCACTACAGTGACGCTGCGTATAACAATCCAGAGATTGAAGAGAATCCTTCATACAACGTTGCAGTTATCTGGTTATGGGATGAAATTCTCTTTGATTTCACAACCCAAGAGTTCACACCAGAAAAACTAATTGCTGATTCTCAAAAATTCGGTGGCCTTGATGGCATCATTTTATGGCATGCATATCCTGTTATCGGAATTGATTCGCGCAATCAATTTGATTTTTATAATGATGTGCCTGGCCTAGCCCAATTAATCTTCAAATTACAAGACGCTGGCATTAAGGTCTATTTGAACTACAACCCATGGGATAAGTGGACTAAACGTGAAGAGGAAGCTGATCAAGTTGCAATAGCGCAAATAATTGAGAGATTTAATTTTGATGGGGTATTCCTTGACACAATGAAATCCGCCGATAAAGATTTTATGGCACCAATCTTAAAGGTTAAGCCCGATGTAGTTATAGGCGGCGAAGGAAACGTTCAACAAGAGAGAATCTGTGACCACATAATGTCATGGGGTCAAAGATTCTCCGATAGCAAAATCCCGGGCGTAGTTCGTGCTAAGTATTTTGAACCTCGCCACATGGTTCATCAAACGCGTCGCTGGAACCGCTCTCATATCGATGAGCTGCATTTAGCGTGGCTCAACGGCACAGGGATGTTGGTCTGGGAAGTTGTCTTTGGCTCGTGGGTGGGTTGGAATGAACGCGAAGCCAGTATGTGGCATGAAATGGTGACTGTATTGCGCCAACACCATCGCCTAACCATTAAGGGTGAATGGGAGCCACTGACGCAGTTAGCTCAAGAGGCTGAAGACGCGAATTTGTTTGCTTCATCATTTTCACTAGATGGCAATGCCCTTATCACCATTATCAATAAGAGCGATCAGGATTACCAAGGCTCGCTGGCATTTGGCTTAACAGGATTTATTCCAGCACGTGGTGTTGGTGCAATTACGATCACGCCTGAAAAAACCGAGCTCATTAACTTTACGTATAACCAAATGAGTGCAGAGTTTCCAACGCGCGAAAACAAACGCCAAGAACCTCTAGTGGGTGTCCCTACTGAGCTCAGATACACATATAGAAATCGTGAAACCAGTTTGTATGGTGAAGCAGCCTTTATCCTTGAATGGAAACCTTTAAACCCGTACCTTCACCAAATTGTTACAGAGCAGATAAACGTTCCTGTTGTTCACGGTGAACTCGATAGGCGCGAAGTAAATAACCAAGAGTTTTTCGATTTTATGAAAGCTACGGGTTACATGCCAAAGTTTGCCAATCGCTTTCTTGCACATTGGGTAAACGGTGCTCCTCGTTCAGACCAGTTAGGATCCCCGGTTGTCTATATCGATCTAGAAGATGCAAAGGCTTTTGCCGCATGGAGAGGCTGCGAAGTTCCAAATGAGTGGGATTGGCAGTTAAATGCCATTGATATTGAAGATCGTGCTTCATCGGTATGGAATCTGACTAATAGTATGCATAGCAATGGCCGAACACGTTTCCTCATTCTCAAAGGCGGCAGCGAACACAATCTAAGGCAATCTCAAGGCTCGTGCTCACAAACTGGAATTTGGGAATCGGATTGGTATATAGATGGTGGCGTGAAGGACAATACATGGGTGGAAAAACTCTTGTGGATGGGCGCAGGAATGTCTCGTTCAGAAAATATCGGCTTCAGATGCTTCCGACCTAAAAGGGGAATCTAATTTCTGCCCTTGCTGGCTTGCGGGTCATTGATGCTGCAACGCTATTTGCCGGTCCAACGGCGGCGACAATGTTGGCCGATTTTGGGGCCGATGTCATCAAGATTGAGCATCCAACTAAAGGTGATCCGGTACGCGGTCATGGATATTCAAAAGATGGGCAGTCTTTGTGGTGGGCAAATATCGGTCGCAATAAATCAACGTTGGCATTGAATTTGGGAAATACTCAAGGTGCCGAGATATTTTTAGATCTAATTGAACAAAGCGATGTTCTCATTGAAAATTTCCGCCCTGGCACACTCGAGCGCTGGGGCATTGGTCCGGAACAATTGCATGCGCGCAATCCACGTTTGATAATCGCGCGAGTAACTGGCTTTGGCCAATTCGGTCCGTATGCACACCGCGCTGGCTTCGGAACTCTTGCTGAATCCATGAGTGGATTTGCCACGATGACGGGTGAGCCTGATGGACCACCGACTCTGCCACCTTTTGCACTCGCCGATGGAATCGCTGCGTTAGCGATTTCTCAAGCGATTATGTTCGCACTCTTTGCTCAAAAAAATCCATCCAGTGAGGGTTTTGATAAAGGTCAAGTTATAGATTTAGCAATCATCGAACCTATCTTGGCGATACTTGGTCCGCATGCAACTGTCTATGATCAACTTGAAATTATCCCAGCACGTACGGGCAATCGATCCGTAAATAACTCGCCCCGAAACACTTATCTGACTCTGGATAATAAATGGCTAGCCGTTTCAACCTCGGCACAATCGATTGCAGAGCGCGTCATGGTCTTAGTTGGCCACCCTGAAGTAATACATGAAGAATGGTTTAGCGAGGGTGCGACCCGTGCCCAGCACGCCGACTTACTCGATGAATATGTGGGCAGCTGGATTTCCCAACGTAATGCCGACGAAGTCGTACGTGAGTTTGAAACAGCCGAAGCGGCCGTCGCTCCGATCTATAACATCGCCGATGTCATGGAGGATCCTCAGTTTCAGGCGCTGCAGACAATAATTACGGTAGATGATGCAGTGCTTGGTCCAATCAAAATGCAAAATGTCCTCTTTCGAATGGATCAAACTCCGGGTCAAGTTCACTGGAGCGGGCGCGCAATAGGTGCCGATACCCGAGCAATTCTTTCAGAGCGTCTTGGTATGAGCCAAGAGCGGGTAGATTCGCTCCTACAAGAAGGCGTCATAGGAGCGAGTGAGAGTTAAATGATTGCACGCAGCTATCTCTATATCCCAGCAAATAGCGCATCCATGCTGGAAAAAGCGCATACGCGTGGCGCCGACGCGCTGATTATTGATTTTGAAGATGCGGTAGCGGCCAGTGAAAAAGAAAAAGCAAGGCAGATATTTTCAGAGTGGATCTCCACTGCCCCACGAGACCAGCAAATCTGGGTGCGAATTAACGCCGATAGCATCGAGGCCGATTTGGCTGTTGCCGATATCCCACAGGTATCTGGGATCATGGTTCCAAAAGCCACCGTCGAAAACATGAGCTACGTTTCGAACTCCCTTAAACATGTCACTCAGTTGAGTGCACTTATCGAAACCGCTGCATCGATACTTGATGCTCGTAAAATTGCTCAGGTGGCAAAAGTAGATTTTCTACAAATCGGTCAATTAGATCTTCGCGCCGAACTATCACTGGGAGATAACGAGAACTCCCCTACCCTCAATTTCGCCCTCAGCATGTTAGTTCTAGCATCGGCGGCCGCCGGCATTAATCAGCCCGTTGCACCGATGTACCCCGATTTTAAGGATGAAGCTGGATTACGTAACACATGTAAATCCTTTAAGAACGATGGCTTCTTTGGTCGATCATGCATCCACCCTTCGCAAATTGTGATTGTAAATGAAGAGTTTTCAACCACTGCCGATGAGTTAGCTCATGCACAAGCAGTATTAGATGCCGTTGCAAGAAGTACTGGTGCTGCCGTTGATGAACAAGGAAAGATGATTGACGCCGCTTCAGCGCGAATTGCTCAAGGGATTATTGACCGCAAATCGCTCTAAATAGCGCCATGTGTTTGCGAGAGTGTGTGGGATCTACTGGGATTGGCAGTGAAGAAAACTTTACGATAACGCAATCATTTGTTGGATCTATCCAAATATATTGACCATAAATTCCAACACCATATATTTCACGATTAGCACTGGCAGTAATCCACCATTTGTTTTTATAGGATCCACCGGGATGTAGCGCCTGAAGATAGTCAGCTGACATCACATCAGGTGAGGCACCCGCAAAAATCTCCTCAATCCACCAAGCTGGGATTATCTGCTCGCCATTAACGGCACCACCACGTGCAATCAATTGGCCAAATAGCGCTAAATCCCGTGTGGTGCAAGAGATTCCACCATTTCCAACGGATAGTCCTTCACAATCAAGAGTGATCGACGCATCATTCTTCGCCCCCATAGGCGCCCACAATTCGCGAGAGAGTAACTCTTGATAGCTCACTCCAGTCACATGCGAAATTAGCCAAGCAAGTACATCTGTATTGGCCGAACAGTATTGATATACCTTTCCGTGCTCACCGTTTGCTTTTAAAGTTTTAAGAAAACGGCGCAACCCTTGGTCCAGTGGTGATGCACTACTCCGCCACCCAGCAGCCCTATCTAAACCAACCATTTCCGATTGTGGATCTAGGTAGTCCTCTGAAAATTGAATGGCAATTGTCATGTCTAAGGCCTGCGAAATCGTAGCTTTCTCATAGACCGATCCATCGAGTTCAGGTAGATAGGAAGCAATCGTTCTTTTAATATCCACAATCCCCTTATCGACCATAATTGCAAATAACGCCCCCAGGATCGACTTTGAAACAGATTGCAATAAATGTTGAGAATCTTGATTCATGGTGTTGAAGTATTTCTCATAAACGATTTCATTTTTACGTATGACAACGATTGCATCGGTTTCGAGGTCAGCTAGTAGCTCGGGTGCTGTAAATATCTCGTCAGCAACATCAATTCTTATATTATCGATAGTCGAATCCAAAGCGACCTCAAACTGAACGGGTTCTTTTGCTCCCTTAATCTTGGCTGTTGGAAGGAATAGAGATGTATTTTGAAACGCCCAGCGATTGAGTGGTCCATCCTGCCAATTATCTAAATGAAAGTTTGCCGGCAAGCCGTTTTCCTGCTTTTGTGCTCCTGAATAAGCTCGAATGAGTTCGCGAGTAAATGGGTGTTGCGGAGCGCTAATTACTTTGGCAGTTGTTCCGACCTCAACAAAAACCCCATCGCGCATGACCGCAACTCGATCGCTCACATGCGAAACAACATCCAAGTTATGCGATATGAGAAAGTAGGTTAAGTTAAAATCGCGCCGAAGCTCTTCTAAGAGATTGAGGATTTGGGCTTGTACTGATAAATCTAGCGATGAAGTCGGCTCATCTAACAGGACTATCTTTGGGTTAGTGGCAAGAGCTCTAGCAATTGCTACTCGCTGACACTGTCCGCCTGAGAGCTCATGGGATTTACGATCTAACTGACTGGTGGCAAGCCCGACTCGATCCATGAGAAAGGCGATGCGGGAGTCTATTTCAGCCTTACTTTTCCCGGCCAGGACAAGGGGCTCAGCAATAGCGTTTTTCACGCTGATTCGAGGATTAATGGAGCCTGCGGGATCTTGAAAGACAAAGCCCAAATTTGAACGAAGTTCGCGCGTTGCCTCATAAGAAACTAACTTTCCAGAACGAGATAACTCCTTAACGGTAACAAGCGAGGTCATTTGTGTGGTTGAGAGACTTTTCAATATGAGACTTGGGGTCGCAATCTCAGAATCATCAGAAATGATAAATCTAACGACTACAGTTGCATCGGCTTTGGAAATATTTAAGTAGCCTCCACCACCTGTACTTATTAGTCTCCAATCAACTAATTGAGGCGGCGCCGTATCTGCCGC
>CAXNOC010000015.1:0-24003 GCA_964203745.1 Candidatus Planktophila sp. | reverse complement strand
GCCTGCGAAGCTGCTTCCACAGCTAAAGCGGCCATCGCTCCAACGCTAATCATCAGGACATCGGCGCTCTCACCACGATATAAAACATCTATGCCATCTCGTCGCTCAAAGGCTGGAATATCAACTTGAACCGCGCCCTTTGGAAAGCGAACCATGGAAGGCGCATCACTAATATCTATCGCCTCGCGAAGTAGTTCGCGCAGCCGTGCTCCATCTCGCGGAGCGGCCACGTGCATCGTTGGCACAATACCGGTGAGCGCTAAATCCCAGATTCCATGGTGTGAAGGTCCATCATCGCCAGTTATGCCAGCTCGATCTAAGACAAAAGTTACTCCAGCCTTGTGGAGTGCGACATCGAGTAAGAGTTGATCAAAGGCGCGATTGAGAAAAGTTGAATAGACCGCAACAACTGGGTGAACTCCAGTGAAGGCCATTCCCGCAGCACTTGTGACGGCATGTTGTTCAGCGATCCCAACATCGATTGTGCGCTCTGGGAACAACTGAGAAAATTGATCAAGACCTGTTGGCCCTAGCATCGCTGCAGTAATGGCCACAACATCTTTACGCTCTTTGCCTATTTCAACGAGCTCAGATGCAAAAACCTTTGTCCACGTCAGAGCGCTCTTAGAAAGTGGCTCGCCTGTTTCAGGATCGACAATCCCTACTGCATGGAATTTTTCAGCCTCATCGGCAACTGCCGGCTTGTGACCTCTCCCCTTTTCAGTAATCGCATGAACCAAAATCGGAGCACCATACTCTTTTGCTTGTAGCAACGCCCGCTCCATTGCAACGACATCATGGCCATCGATTGGGCCCATATATTTAAGTCCTAAATCTTCAAACATTCCTTGGGGTGCGATGATGTCTTTGATTCCCTTTTTCATACCGTGCAGAGTGTCATAAATCGGACCCCCCACCACAGGTGTCTTATGAAGAACGTCCTTGCCCCAATCTAAAAACTTTTCATAACCACTTGTAACGCGAAGTGTCGATAGATATGTTGCGACACCGCCAATAGTTGGTGAGTATGAGCGTTCATTATCGTTAACGACGATAACCAAATTTCGCTTCTCCGCCGTTGCAATGTTATTAAGTGCCTCCCACGACATGCCACCAGTGAGTGCTCCATCGCCTACAACTACAACTACATGTCGATCTTCGATGCCTTGAACTGAAAAACCGCGAGAGATTCCATCGCCCCATGAAAGCGCGGTCGAGGCGTGTGAGTTTTCAATAACATCATGGACGCTCTCACCGCGATTTGGATAGCCGGAAATACCGCCGCGTTGGCGCAGTTGATCAAAGCTATCTGCGCGTCCCGTTAAAATCTTGTGAACATAGGATTGATGGCCAGTATCAAAGAGAATGACATCTTTAGGTGAATCAAAGGCGCGATGAATAGCGATCGTGAGTTCGACAACTCCCAAGTTGGGCCCAAGGTGGCCGCCCGTCTTAGAGACTTTTTCAATCAGAAAGCCACGTATCTCTTCGCTGAGCTGCTTTAACTGCTCGGCATTGAGCCCAGCTAAATCTGCGGGAGATTTAATCGCTTCTAACATGTAAGATATTTTAGATGCTTAGACTCATAAGAGCGAACGCAACACATACTGCATGATGCCGCCGTGGCGATAGTAATCGGCCTCTCCCGGTGTATCTATACGTACCTTCGCGCTAAAGCTCTTATCCCCTGCAGTAACGGTGAGTTCTTTTGGAACCCCTCCTGTATTTAACGCAGTGATTCCGCTGATTGAAAACACTTCAGTGCCATCTAAACCTAAACTCTTGGCGCTCTCACCATCTTTAAATTGAAGTGGTAGCACACCCATTCCAATCAAATTTGAGCGATGAATGCGTTCAAAGCTTTCAGCGATAACAGCTCTTACACCGAGCAAAGCAGTTCCTTTGGCGGCCCAATCGCGAGATGATCCCGATCCATACTCCTTGCCTGCCAAAATCATGAGCGGCACACCTGCGCTTTGATAGGCAGCCGATGCATCGTAAATCGTTGATTGCGCGCCGCCGTTAAGGAAGTTGCGAGTGAAGCCACCTTCAACTCCATCTAGAAGAAGATTTTTCAAGCGGATGTTTGCAAAAGTTCCACGAATCATTACTTCGTGATTACCGCGACGAGATCCATATGAGTTGAAATCCTTACGATCGATTCCGTGTTCAGCTAAATACGCACCAGCTGGTGAATCGGCCTTAATATTTCCAGCAGGTGAAATGTGATCAGTTGTCACCGAATCACCCAAGACTGCTAATACTCGAGCACCAGAAATATCAGTTACAGGTGTCGGAGCCTTAGGCATGTCATCAAAATAGGGAGGTTTGCGCACATATGTCGATTGTGGATCCCATTCAAAGGTTTTTCCGCTTGGAGTGGCAAGTGCCTTCCAGCGGTGATCGCCATCAAAGACTGAGGCGTAATCCTTTTTAAACATCTCTGATGAGATTGAGCTATCGATAACGGCTTGAATTTCGGTAGGAGTTGGCCAAATATCTTTAAGATAAACCGGCTCTCCATTTAAATCATTTCCCAGTGAATCTTTTTCAAAATCGTGATCCATGGTTCCGGCAATGGCATATGCCACAACCAGTGGAGGCGATGCCAAATAGTTCATCTTTACATCCGGGCTAATTCGACCCTCAAAGTTACGGTTGCCCGAAAGTACTGCCGTGACTGCCAAATCACTTTCATTGACGGCCTTGCTTATCGCAATCGGAAGTGGGCCAGAGTTACCGATACATGTGACGCATCCATAACCAACTAAGTGGAAACCTAGAGCCTTCATGTACTGTGTTAAATCGGCACGATCGTAATAATCGGTAACAACTTTAGATCCTGGTGCCAGAGTCGTCTTTACCCAGGGCTTAGATTTCAACCCTTTCTCGACCGCTTTTTTTGCAAGCAGGGCTGCACCAATCATCACTGAAGGGTTAGAGGTATTAGTACACGAGGTAATTGAGGCGATAACAACATCACCATTTTTAATACGTGTGCTACCTGCAACTACCTCGCCTTGAGCTGTCTTGTCGGAAAAATATGTAGGAAGAATCTGCGCAAAGGCAGACTTTGAATCACTCAGTGAGATGCGATCTTGTGGGCGCTTTGGTCCAGAGATCGAAGGAACTACCGTTGAAAGATCGAGCTCGACAACCTGTGAAAAGCGTGGAGCGATAGCAGGATCGTGCCAAAGCCCCTGAACCTTTGCATATTTTTCAACTAAAGCAACCTGGTCTTCGCTTCTGCCAGTTAAACGCAAATAGCGCAGAGTCTCTTCATCTATTGGGAAGATAGCGCACGTTGAGCCATATTCCGGGCTCATGTTTCCTATGGTTGTGCGGTTAGCCATTGGTACAGATACGACTCCCGGACCAAAGAACTCTACAAATTTTCCAACGACTCCAACTTTTCTTAAAATCTCTGTAATCGTCAACGCCATATCTGTAGCTGTTGTTCCAAGTGGCAACTGACCAGTCAATTTGAATCCAACAACGCTCGGAATCAACATCGATACTGGCTGACCTAATAATGCAGCTTCTGCCTCGATACCGCCGACGCCCCATCCCAAAACACCAAGACCATTAACCATCGTTGTATGAGAATCTGTACCGACAACAGTGTCTGGATATGCTCGTACGGTTCCATTTACTTCACGTGTCATTACAACTCTTGCAAGAAATTCAATATTTACTTGGTGGACAATTCCAGTTCCTGGTGGCACAACTTTGAACTCATCAAATGCGCTCTGACCCCAGCGCAGAAAGCGATAACGCTCTTGGTTGCGCTCGTATTCAATATCTGTATTTTTCTCAAATGAGTCTTCGGTTCCAAAGACATCGGCAATTACCGAGTGATCAATAACTAACTCTGCAGGGGCAAGTGGATTTACCTTTGAGGCATCTCCTCCTAATTCAACTATCGCTTCGCGCATGGTTGCTAGATCCACGATGCATGGCACACCCGTGAAATCCTGCATGACAACACGGGCAGGCGTGAACTGAATTTCAGTGTCCGGCTCTACCGAAGGATCCCATTCGGCAAGGGCCTTGATATGGGCGGCGGTGATATTGGCGCCATCTTCGGTGCGCAGTAGATTCTCAAGAAGGATTTTCAATGAAAAAGGAAGGTTTTCAGCGCCTTGAATGGCTGAGATATCAAATATCTCAAAACTCTTTCCCGCAACCTCTAGATTCTTCTTTGCGTTAAAAGAGTTTTTGCTCATTAAGTTACCTTCCTAAAGCACGGTGTCAGAGGGCGATAATACCTAAGCTGGCATGAACAGTGCAACACACTCGACGTGGTGCGTCATGGGAAATAGATCAAAGGCCTTAATTTTCGACAGTGAGTAGCCCATCTCTGAAAAGTAAGCAGTATCACGTGCAAGGGCGGCCGGGTCGCACGCGACATACACCACCGCTCTGGGAGTCAATCGTGAGATTTGAGCAAGTACTACTTTCCCCGCGCCTTCACGTGGAGGATCTAAAACAACAACGTGAGCGGAATTTATTTGAGGCAAAAGTTTTGCAACATCACCAGTTAATATTTTCACCTGCGTCTTATCTGCAAAATTTCTGGCAGCATCGCCAGTTGCACTCTTACTTCCTTCAATTAGTACGATACTTCCATCGCTACCAACTACATCCACCATGGCAGAAGTGAAAAGACCGACACCGCCATAAAGATCTAATACGTGCTCACCAAGTTGTAGCTGTGCATAATCAAGAACAGCGTTAGTTAATATCTCTGGTGCCTTCACATGACTCTGCCAAAATGAATCCTGACTTACTTCTAAATTTTTGCCTGCGACTTTTTCATGGAGAACAGAACCACCTTCAGTTAATCTGGCTTTACCTTCTCCACGCTTAGGAGCGAGTGCGATATTTCGCTCCTTCATATTTGACGTAGCAATCTCCACTCGAACATCGGGCTTCCATTTACGCCCAGCAAGCTCTGGCATCTTCATCTCATCAACGACTATGAGGCAATCGCTAATCGGCACAACCGTGTGGCTTCGCGCTCCATAAAAACCGAGTTCGCCCATGTTATTTGTTGTTGCAATAGATCTAGTACGCCAATGAAGAGGCCCACTAACCTCTTCTACCTCGATAGATAAATCCATCTTTGCGATTCGGGCAAACTGCTCTTTGATGACATCGGCCTTGAGCTGGCGTTGACGAGTCGGCGAAATATGTTGAAAATCGCAGCCGCCGCACCCGCTTCGATGTGCATATTCGCAAGGTGCGGGCACGCGATCAATCGATGGCTCTAGAACCTCTAAAACATCGGCTCGGTTAAATGAAGAGCCCGTAGAAGTAATTATTATTCGACATTTCTCTCCCGGAATTCCATGCCTGACGAAGAAGACAGCGCCCTCGTGTCGAACGATAAAATGTCCCCCGTGAGCTACTTTTTCGACTATCGCCTCAAAAGTATCCCCCACCACCCAGCGCGCTGTTTTGCTTGATTCCATGGATGTAAGCCTATGGGTGTAAGTTAATGTATATGCACGTAGTCATCATGGGTTGCGGTCGAGTCGGATCTTCATTAGCTATCGAACTTGAAGCCGCTGGACATTCTGTTTCAATTATCGATCAAGCTCGCGAGGCCTTTCGTCGACTTGGTCCAGATTTCAAAGGCAATACCGTTACTGGTATCGGCTTTGATAGAGATGTTTTGCGTGAGGCTGGTATCGAAAAGGCCGATGCATTTGCAGCGGTCAGCAATGGTGATAACTCCAATATCCTGGCAGCACGGGTGGCTAGAGAGATGTTTGGCGTCAAGAATGTTGTCGCCCGAATCTATGATCCAGGTCGAGCCGAGATTTACCAGCGCGTTGGGATTCCGACGGTTGCAACTGTTTTATGGGCAACTGATCAGATTCTACGCAGACTCCTACCCGAGGGATCGCGCTCTGAGTGGCGCGATGCAAGCGGAACAATTCAGCTCTGCGAAATTCATCCCCACCAGGATTGGTATGGTCGCCAAATTCTTCTCATCGATGAACTAACTAAGGCACGCGTTGCATTTATAACGCGTTTAGGTTTTGGCATGATTCCGGACGAGCACACCGTCTTACAACAAGGCGACTTAGTACACGTCATGGTTGCAGATGAAGATTTATTGGCAGTTGAGTCGATTCTCAACGCTTCCCCAGAGAGTGAGCGATAAATGAGGATTGCAATTGCTGGAGCCGGCAATGTAGGTCGCGCCATTGCACGCGAGCTCCTAGATAATGGGCACCAAGTCCTACTCATTGATAAGGATCCAAAGGCGCTCAAACTTGAGAGCGTCCCAGATGCAGAGTGGTTAATGGCAGATGCCTGCGAGATTACATCATTAGATAAAGCACACCTGAACAACTGCCATGTTCTAGTCGCTGCAACTGGTGATGACAAAGCAAATCTTGTCACGTCACTACTCGGTAAAACTGAATATGGAGTACCAAGGGTAGTTGCCCGTATTAATCATCCTAAGAATGAATGGTTATTTGACTCCTCATGGGGCGTTGATGTCGCTGTTTCGACTCCACGCGTTATTGCAGCCCTTGTTGAAGAGGCAGTTAGCGTTGGCGATGTAGTGCGTTTGTTCTCATTTAAAAAGGGTCAAGCCAACTTAGTTGAGCTAACGCTGCCCGATGGCTCGGCATGTGTCGGTAAAACAGTTGAAGAGATAGAGCTTCCAGCCGATGCCGCCCTTGCAGCAATTGTTAGAGATGGTCGAGTAATTACCGCAAAGGCACATGAAGTTTTTGCAGCCGGTGATGAACTTTTGTTTGTGGCATCAATTGCAGCAGAAGTCGAAATTAAAGCCTGCTTTATCGTTTAATCAGCAGTCTTGTGTACCGGCGGAGCGGTTTTGATAACTAACCACGATAAATAAGCGGCGGCAAAGAACAATGGGTATCCCATCGCTAAATTTACCGTTCCCAATAAATTAACATTTCCACTTCGATAAATTGGATACTGCACGGCTATACGTAGATAAAACATGATTACCCAGATCCAACTTGCACGGATGTAAATTTTCTTTCGAGCGGGATCATTTCTCCATAAAAAATTCTCGCCCAACAAAGGGCCAAGAACTATTCCAAGTAATGGCCAGCCAACTAAATTGGCTATTAGGTAGGCAGATCCGTATGCCAGATTTGTAAGCAGTTTCGGAATATAGAAGTCCGATGCATTTCCACTTTTATTGGCAAAGTAGGCACAGAGCAAGACACCGAATAAGCCCGAGGCGGCGTGTTGGACAGTATCTTTTCTAGCTAGTCGCAAAATTGCCAGGATAAGCGAGAGCGCAATTGCACCAGTTAAGGCCATCTTCAAGTCGTGTTTTACATTAAAAAGAACAAGAAAAACAATTGCCGGCACTCCAGAATCAATGAGACCCTTTTTCCCGCCAAGGGCTCCCATTACTTTTTCGCGATCTTGATTATGTTCGCTCATGCGCTCCCCGTTGATCCAAATCCACCGCTGCCCCGGCTAGAACCAGGGAGCTCTGCTAGCTCGACAAAATTTGCGCGCTCTACTTTTTGAATCACTAACTGAGCGATGCGATCACCGCGTTTAAACGAGATAGATTCGTGTGGGTCGTGATTGATAAGAATGCAGGAAATCTCTCCGCGATAGCCGGCATCAATAGTTCCAGGAGCGTTGAGCACAGTAACCCCATTTTTAATCGCTAACCCTGATCGCGGATGCACGAGAGCAACGTATCCATCGGGCAGAGCTATTGCGATTCCAGTCGGAACAAGTTGGCGCTCCCCAGGGGCTAAGGTGAAATCGATGGTTGTTGTTAAATCTGCCCCGGCATCGCCGCCCTTTGCATACGTCGGCAAAGCCGCCGATGGATCTAACCGAGTGATAAGTACTTGAACCTGTGCCATGCGTTAAGGGTTAATTTCAAAGTCGGGATCTGCAAAAGCCAATAACTCTGGGGTTTTGGAGATCTGAGCAAGATATTCCTTCGGTGCGTTATTTAAGAAATGCTCCATAGGAACTATGACGTAAAGGGCGGCAGCACGTACGACGAGTGGACCATCGGGTGAGTTAAGACGACCTTCAGCACTTGAATAGACTTTGCGATTTACTTGGCCCGTAATTTTTGCCGTTATATGAAGCGTTGAACCCATTGGGACGGGTCTTAAGAAATCTGTCTCAAGGCGTGCGGTAACTGCCGGTGCGCGCAAGAGCCACATTAATTTACCTAACGCCTCATCAAAGGCCAGAGATAGCAGACCACCATGGGCTAAACCTGGCGCACCTTGATGGTTTTCTGTAACTGTAAATTGCGCCGTGATGTCTGCACCTGCGCCGGCATATGCAACTAAGTGCAAACCCGTCGGATGGAGTTCACCGCAACCAAAACAGTGTCCAAAGTGTGATGGAATCTTAGAGCCGATCGGTGGTGCCTTGGGATGGCGCTCTGGAATCATCGCTCCCTCTGGTGGCGTGGTGCTGGCGATCCGACTCATAAGTTAAGACTATCCGATACCGTAACTCCCATGCGATATCGAGAAGTGATCCGTATGCCACTGTGGCTTCTGGCGTTGATCTACTTATTTCTCCTCTCCTTGGTGCTTTCAATTTGGGCCGCCCTCGGCAATACAACAGCATTTGTCTCATTCATCGCCGTAACGGGCCTATTGATTTTTATCGCAGCTAAAACTGCGATGGTGATTGAAGTTGATGGCGACGAGCTTCGTGTCGGACGCGCTCATATCGCTCTTGAGTATTTAGGTACGGCGCAATCCTTAACAAGTCAGGAAGTACGTACGCTTCGAACGCGCGATGCCGATCCTGCTGCATTTCTCGGAATTAGATTTTGGTCTTCAACTGGGGTACGCATAGAAATTCTAGACTCTAGAGATGCAACACCGTACTGGCTAATAACCAGTAATAATGGCGAAGAATTAGTTAAAGCTTTAACCTCTAATTAATTACACTCTTTACAAACAGCTTTAGCGCCTTCACCTTTTGCAAGTTGCGTGATGTGATGGACCAAGAAGCAACGTGAACACGTAAATTCATCCTCTTGTTTTGGAACAACGCGAACTGCGAGCTCTTCACCTGATAGATCTGCACCTGGAAGTTCGAGAGTCTCTGCGGCCTCTGCTTCATCGACATCTATCTGGCCGGATTGAGCATCAACACGTTTCGCCTTTAGCTCTTCTAGCGACTCCTCATGTAGCTCTTCATCGGTTTTTCTGGGGGTGTCGTAATCTGTTGCCACTGCTCTCACCTCGATTCGTTACATAGTTAAATCCATCAATACCAATACGGTCCCGCGGGCGCATCATGACCTATTACACGTGTACTAGGTGCTATAACCTTCGGCGTGTCGGAGTTATTCCCGACTCACCTGGGCGATTTCTATCGCTTGTGCTAGCCCCCCGTCAACTCGAGCGTGAATCGCCGTTCCAGCCTCCACATACTCCTCTGAAAATATCTCTCCATGCTCATGTATCGCGTGAATCAGGTCACCTCTGCTGTATGGAATCACCGCTGTGATCTCAACACTCGGTCTTGGCAAGAGGCTTTCGATGGCATGAACTAAGGCATCGACACCAAATCCGGTGCGCACAGAGAATGCAAAACTATTGGGCTCTTTACGCAGAATCTCCATAACTTTTTCAGGATCGGCAATATCGACTTTATTGATTGCAATAATCTCAGGAATTTGCGCTCCGCCAATTTCGGCAATGACTTGTCGTACCGCTCGAATTTGTTCAAATGGATCAGTATGCGATCCATCGACAACGTGGACGATGACATCGGCGCCTGCGACTTCTTCTAGTGTGGATTTGAATGCATCGATTAATTGATGTGGCAAATGACGAACAAAACCAACAGTGTCGGTAAGTGTGTATACGCGTCCATCGCTGGTCGAAGATTTGCGAACCGTGGGATCTAGCGTTGCAAAGAGTGCATTTTCTACTAGGACGCCAGCATCAGTTAATCGGTTTAATAGAGATGATTTACCTGCATTGGTATAGCCCGCGATTGCAACCGATGGAATATTAAAGCGCTTACGTTCTTGGCGCTTGGTATCGCGCGATGTTTTCATTTGAGCGATTTCACCGCGCAGTTTCGCCATCTTGTCACGAATGCGGCGTCGATCTGTTTCAATCTTTGTCTCACCTGGTCCGCGGCCACCAATTCCAGCACCACCGGCTGCTCGTCCACCAACCTGGCGTGAGAGTGAGTCTCCCCAACCACGAAGCCTAGGAAGAAGATATGCAATCTGGGCAAGTTCGACTTGCGCCTTGCCTTCCTTACTCTTTGCATGCTGTGCGAAGATATCCAAAATAAGAGCGGTGCGATCTACAACCTTGACTTTAACTTTCTCTTCTAGCTGACGCAGTTGTGACGGTGACAGCTCGCCATCACAGATGACGGTGTCGGCCCCGGTAGCAATAACGACTTGTCTTAACTCTTCAACTTTTCCAGATCCAATATATGTTGCCGGATCTGGTTTGTCGCGTCGCTGAATCAAACCCTCTAGAACTTCAGAGCCTGCCGTTTCCGCCAATGCCTTTAGTTCGGCCAAAGAGTTTTCAGCCATCGTTGATGTTCCCTCAGTCCAAACGCCAACTAAAACAACACGTTCGAGCTGTAACTGACGATACTCGGCCTCAGAAATATCTTGAAGCTCCGTTGAAAAACCTCGTACACGGCGCAGAGCATGTCGCTCTGATAGTTCAAGAGTTGGATCTACTAACTCATCGCTCTCAGATGAATCATATTCAGCGGCAATGCGCGCGCTCTCACGCATCAAAGCCTCGAACTGATCTCCCACATCTTTATTAGGCATTAAGAAACTCCGAAATATCTACATCTCTGACAAGTACTGCAGGTCCGATTAAGGTCGCATTCGAGTGTGCATCTATTGATACTTCAAGCCGACCTCCCGGTGGATTAATGATCCACGTCGATGGCAAACGATCTTTGGTGTGTAGAACTGCCGCTAATGCCACTGCGCATGTGCCTGTACCGCAGGATTGAGTCTCACCACTTCCTCGCTCATATACACGCATAGCGAGTTCGTGGTCACCGGTAATCTGCACAAACTCAACATTGACGCCTTCAGGGTATGAGTCACGAGGTCGAACTACTGGAGGCTCATTTAATGCTCCGACATCTTTCATATCTTCAACAAAGACGACGGCGTGCGGATTTCCAATACTGATGTTGTAGCCATTCCAAATTAAGGAGTTCGTAGCAGCAGTAATCTCTTCGCCCTCATTGGAAACCTGCCCCATATTGACCGAGATGTCCCCCACCATTGGTACGCGTAGGTGCTTAATACCGTCCCGTGTATTGATTGCAAAGATTCCTTCAGGCATATGTCCGCGCTCGACCAAGTAACGTGCCATGACGCGAATACCATTGCCGCACATCTCGGCAAGTGAGCCATCGGCATTTCGATAATCCATAAACCACTTACCGTCACGCTTAGTAATTCGAATCAAGCCATCGGCACCAATTCCACTTTCGCGATTACAGATAGCGGCAGTTTGAGCAGTCGTAATCGAATGCTCATCACTTGGATCAAATACAAGTATGAAGTCATTGTGAGTCCCGTGCCCATATGTTGCGATCATTGAATTGAGTTTATCTTCTCAAGATGGGCAAGAACGGTCTCTAAGCGGGGTTGAACCGGAGATATCCACGTGATGCGTCCATCACGCGAAAACCAGGTCTCTTGTCGCCTTGCATACTGTCGAGTCGCTCGTTTGGTGTCCTCGCGCGCCTCATCTTCACTCATTAATCCCTTTCGAAAGGCGATTACTTGCGAATAACCAAGGGCAAGCTGAGCGGTGCGTCCATCGGTGATTCCGGAAGCAATAAGACCATCAACTTCATCGACAAAGCCTTGCTCCCACATGCGATCTACGCGCTCACTTATTCGAACATCTAAACTTGGCCGATCCATCACTAACCCAAATTGCCTGGCATCTGGATATCTAGAACTAGCCTCGCGCGGGAGATTTGCGGTAAAAGGTTTTCCTGTAATTTCAATAACTTCAAGGGCTCGAATCACTCGGCGTGCATTTGCTCGATCTATTGCTATGGCTGCCGCAGGATCTAACTTCTCTAATCGCTCAAAAAGTGCGTTTAAGCCAATCTCTTCCAACTCTTTTTCTAAACTCTCTCTCACGGCTGGATCGGTATCTGGAAAGTTAAGCTCGTCCAGAATCGACTTAATATATAGGCCGGTTCCACCGACAATAATTGCGCGCTTGCCTCGGTTTTCAATATCAGTAACTGCTGCACGTGCAGCATTTTGATACCACGCGACGGTTGAGTCTTGATTTACATCTAAAACATCCAGTAGGTGATGTGGGACGCCTTGTCGATCTTCAACGCTCAATTTAGCTGTACCGATATCCATGCCTCGGTAAATCTGCATCGAATCTGCGTTGATAATTTCACCGTCAAAGTGATGCGCCAAAGTGAGTGCTAAATCGCTTTTGCCGGTAGCAGTTGCCCCGCAAACAACAATCAGACTCATCTTGATAATGTCGGCATCCCGAGCATCGTGGCAGTTCGAGATGCCTCTTTATTGCGCGCCTCATGTGCATCTGCGCCACGAGTTTGACGAATTACACCTGGAGTTCCAATCAAATAGTGTGCCGAAGCTTGCGTAATAACAACTTCAACCTCATCCCCCGGGCGGGCAGTTACAGAATTATCAAAGTGAACAAGTCGGAAATCTTCGCTTCGACCAGTAAGGCGATCCTGTGCGTTATCGCGGCGGCCTTCATAATCACCAACTAATACTTTAAAGTTTTTACCGACGGCCTCTTGATTTACTGAGAGCGAAATCAACTGCTGGTGGTTGTGTAAACGCGTGTATCTCTCGCCCACAACTTCTGGAGTTATTTGATCGGGCATTGTGGCAGCAGGTGTACCTGGTCGAATTGAGTATTGATACGTGTACGCGGCGGCAAAGCGGGCCTGTGTACATAAATCTAGTGTGGCTTGAAAATCTGCTTCAGTCTCACCTGGAAAACCTACGATGATGTCGGTTGTAATCGAGGCATGTGGCATTGCAGTGCGTACTCGATCTAAAATTCCTAAGTATCTATCTGTGCGATAGGAGCGACGCATCGATTGCAGAATCGAATTCGAACCCGATTGCAAGGGCATATGCAGGTGCGGCATAACATTTGGTGTCTGCGACATGGCATCAATAACATCATCGGTAAAATCGCGCGGGTGCGGAGACATAAACCGCACTCGCTCTAGGCCCTCTACTTTTCCACAATCCCTTAGTAGATTTGCAAAGGCATGGCGATCTCCGAAATCAACCCCGTAAGCGTTAACGTTTTGGCCAAGTAAGGTAATTTCAATAACACCTTGATCTACCAGGGCGCGTACCTCGGCCAAAATCTCTTTAGCTCCACGGTCCTTTTCAATTCCACGCAAAGTAGGGACTATGCAGAAAGTGCAGGTGTTATTACAGCCCACCGAGACCGAGACCCACGATGAAAAAGCCGATAAACGTCGGGCCGGCAAAGTGGATGGGAAGTGTTCGAGGGATTCAAGGATTTCAATTTGAGACTCTTCCTCAATCCTCGCACGCTCTAGCAGAACTGGAAGTGAGCCGACGTTATGAGTTCCAAAAACAACATCGACATACGGTGCCTTTTTCAAGATCGTGGCTTGGTCTTTCTGGGCTAGACAACCACCGACGGCAATCTGCATCAAAGGATTTAGCTTCTTAATCGGTGCCAGGAATGAGAGGTTTCCGTAAAGTTTATTGTCGGCATTCTCGCGAACTGCGCACGTGTTAAAAACGACGATATCTGCCTGTTCGCCTTCTATAACTGGAATGTAGCCGGCCTCATCGAGCAGGCCAGCGATGCGCTCGGAGTCATGAACATTCATCTGACAGCCATATGTTTCAACGCTGTAGGTACGGTTCATGTGCCTATCGTAGAGCCTTAATTAGAGGGCAATAACTTCAATCTCAAAGGTTGAACGGTTTACCACTGCGCAATGGTGATTTTCCAGGCTCTTCCAACCTGGTTGATTCCATCCACTTGAGGCAAAGAGGACGCCTTCTGACGTAGGCAGGTATTTAATCTCGTAATAATCATCAGGGGCCCAGTCCGGCTTCTTCTGACTATTGTGCTCGCTCACCGTTATAAAGAAATCTCGGTTCATGAGCATGCAGTTTAAACTCGTCGTTTCGCCATGTTCCTTAATTATTTTTAGTGCACTCTTGATGCCTTCTACCAAACCTAGCTTTTCAACTTCGGTCATTACTAAATAAAAATAACGCTCACTATCTGTATCACCGACAATCAGTGGAAGAAATTTTGGATCGATAAAAGGAGCAACTGCATCGGGCGGAAAAATCGAGCCGTTATGGATAAAGGAGTAGTCACCGTACATAAAGGGATGCGTATTATTTTCGCTAATCGACAAGCCCTTTGTCGCCCAGCGAAGATGCAAGAGCGCACCATCGGCAACATTCTTAGAAACAACGTCATCGAAGGTACTGCTTTGTGCAGCCGCTTCCACTTTCTTCTCAAGAACCGTGTGGCTTCCCCCTTTGTCAACGGTAGAAAGACCCCAACCATCGCAATGTTGGGAGGAAAGTGCGACAAAATCCGAAAATTCACTTCCGACAAGCGTCGGAAACGAGGTTTTACTTGGCGACACGTAACCCATTAGCCGGCACATTTTCGCTCAAACCCCTATCGCTTAAGTCACACTATGAGGTAGAAATACTACCGCGACTCCCCTTGTCGCTCTAGGAACGTCGTTACATGGATCGCCTGGTCCATGTGAAACTCTACAAGGAGGAAAAACTTGATTAACTCCAATGATGCCGATGCTCAGAAATTAGCAGAGCTTGGCTATAAGCAAGAGTTTGATCGTAAATGGACTGGTTTTCACAACTTTGCCATCTCTTTTTCAATTATTTCAATTCTCTCTGGCTGCTTCACTACTTTCGGCCAAGCATGGGCAAATGGTGGACCTGTAGCGATTTCAATTGGTTGGCCGATTATTGCCTCCCTCATCCTAATCATCGCCCTGTGTATGTCAGAGCTCGTCTCTGCTATGCCTACAGCTGGAGGTATTTATTATTGGGCCTTTAACTTAGGCAAGCCAATCCATGGATGGATGACTGGCTGGCTTAACTTAGTCGGGCTCGTAGCAGTGACCGCGGCCGTGGATTATGGCTTCGCACTCTTCTTCGTGACCGCCCAAAACATGTATACAGGTAAATTCGATCCTAATGATCTCAGTAATCTATATCCAACAGATCTGAACAAAATATTTACTGTATTCGTCATAACGATAATTCTTCACGTATTAATCAATATCTATGGAGCGAAGGTTATTCACTCGCTACAAACCATTAACGTGTACTGGCATGTTGCAGGTGTTGCTGGAATTATCCTAATTCTTGTCTTCATTCCAACAGAGCACCAGAGCGTTTCATGGATGTTTACGGAGAGAATTAACCTCAATGGTATGAATGGTGGATCAACTGAAGGTCTGGCCTATTGGTTCTACGTCCTGCCACTTGGCTTCCTTCTCACCCAGTACACAATTACAGGCTTTGATGCATCTGCCCACGTCTCTGAGGAGACAGGACATGCAGGAAAGGCGGCAGCGCAGGGGCTATGGCGATCAGTTGCAATCTCTGGTGTTGCGGGATGGATTCTTCTTCTTGCAATGCTTTATGCGGCAACAAACGTCACTGTTCTCAACGAATGGTTTGGTTTCTCACCGATTATCTTCTTAACTTCGCTTCCAATCTTCTGGGCTAAGTTGGTCATGATTCTCACACTAGTAGGTCAGTTCTTCTGCGGAATGTCATGTGTCACGGCGGCATCTCGTATGTGCTTTGCCTTCTCACGCGATGAGGCAGTTCCAGGACATAACTTCTGGAGAAAGCTAGATAAGAATCGCAATCCATCCAACGCTGCTTTTGGTGTTGGACTCTTTGCAACTATCTTGACGCTTCCTGCACTTATTCAAGTCGAAGGTCGCGTAGCGCCAATTGCATTCTATGCTGTGACATCCGTTGCAGTTATTGGACTCTTCGCTGGATTTGCAATTCCAATTTACCTTCGTTGGAAGGCTGGAGATGCTTTTAAAACTGGCGAATGGAACCTTGGAAAGAAATACAAGTGGATGGCACCTATTGCAGTGCTTGAAATCATAATTATTTCCATCTACTTCATACTTCCAGTTGTTCCAACTGCTAATTGGTTCTCTCCAGACTTCGACGTCAGAGATGCCAACTACGCACCAGTTGCGCTAATTATCGTTATCGGTGGCGCGTACATCTGGTGGCTTGCTGGAGCAAAGAAGACGTTCCGTGGAGCACACAGAACTATCGATGAAAAATAAGTAAATAGAGCAATAGCCCTGTCGCGCATTGAGCGTGACAGGGCTATTGTCATCTTAGGCCGAGGGAAATGGATGAGGATGTCAACAACAGGGCGAGTTCAGGGTCGAGTTGCAATAGTTACAGGTGCCGGTTCCGGCATTGGCGAAGCTAGCGCCATTCGTCTAGCCGAAGAGGGTGCAAAAGTTGTTTGCGCCGATATTAATCTTGAGTCTGCGACAAAGACCGCGCAAGCCATTACTACCGCCGGTGGCATTGCAAATGCATATGAAATTGATATCTCGGTTTCAGCTACCTGCAATGCAATCGTTGCAGATACTGTCGATAGATATGGCTCTGTTGATATTCTCGTTAATAATGCGGGCGTGAATTTGCCAGGAGTCTTTCACGAAGTAAGTGATGAGGTTATTCAAAAAACTCTCGCAGTCAATGTTATGGGAGCAATGTTCCTTTCACGGGCAGCAATACCTCATATGCTTAAAAACTCTCGTGGTTCGATCGTGAATATGTCCAGCGTGAATGGACTCGTAAGTGAGCCTTTTCTAAGTGTGTACTCGGCATCCAAAGGCGCCATAGTGATGCTCACTCGTGGCATTGCCCTTGACTATGCAAAGCTTGGAGTTCGCTGCAATGCAATCTGCCCGGGGTGGGTGGATACTCCAATAAATCATGCTCACGCGAAAATGCTTGGTGGACTCGATCATGTCTATTCGACTATCTCTTCATTCCAGCCAATTGGTCGACCTGGCTCAAGTCGAGAGATCGCACATCTAGTTCTCTTTTTAGCCTCCGATGAATCCTCATTCATGACTGGGTCAATTGTTTCAGCAGATGGCGGCATGACTGCTCAGTGAAATGAGTATTACTCCTCACGGCTGGTACTTACCTAAACGCGTACTAATTCGGTAGGGTGAACCTCATGAAATCAATGTCGATTGAAGCGTTAAAAGCAGGAGTAGCCGACGGATCCATAGATACCGTCGTAGTAGCAATGACCGATATGCAGGGTCGATTAACTGGTAAGCGAATACATGGTCAGTTCTTTATCGATGAGGTTTTAAAGCACGGCACTGAAGGGTGTAACTATTTACTGGCCGTTGATGTTGATATGAATACCGTTGAGGGTTACGAGATGTCCTCATGGGAGCGCGGCTATAGCGACTTTGCACTAGTACCCGATATGAGCACTCTGCGTTTAATCGATTGGCAGCCAGGAGCGGTTTTAGTTCTAGCCGATGTGCAATGGCTCGATCACACCGATGTCGTCGCCTCCCCCCGCCAAATTCTTCGCAAGCAAGTTAAAGCTTTGGCAGATGCCGGCATGGAAGCTATGTGTGGCACAGAGTTAGAGTTTGTGGTTTACAAAGATACATATGAAGAGGCGTGGAATAAGAGTTACAAGAATCTAATTCCAGTCAATCAATACAACGTCGATTACTCAATTTTGGGAGGCTCGCGAATTGAGCCTCTCCTGCGCCGCATTCGCCTATCAATGGCACGTGCCGGAATGACCGTTGAGTCAGTCAAGGGTGAGTGCAACTTTGGTCAGCACGAAATTGCATTTAAATACTCTGATGCTCTTTCAAACTGCGATAACCACGTTATCTATAAGAATGGTGCTAAAGAGATTGCATCTCAAGATGGCTATGCATTGACCTTTATGGCTAAGCCCAATGAGAAAGAGGGTAACTCTTCACACATTCACTTATCATTCCGTGGTCTAGACGGCTCAATGGTGATGGCCGATGATAATGACAAGGAACAGGGCATGAGTGATGTTGGACGTCAATTCGTTGCCGGACAAATCGCGCATTTGCGTGAAATGACGCTTTTATTTGCCCCAAATATTAACTCCTATAAGCGCTTTGTTCCGGGCTCATTTGCACCTACTGCAATTCTTTGGGGACGCGATAACCGTACATGCGCACTTCGCCTCGTAGGCAAGGGTGCAAGTCTGCGCCTTGAGAATCGAACTGCTGGCGGAGATGTAAACCCCTACTTGGCTGTCTCTGGAATTATCGCCGCTGGATTAGATGGAATTAAGAAGAAGATGGTTCTAGAGCCAGCTTTCCAAGGAAATGCCTACGCCGAAGATTCAGCAAGGTTGCCATCTACGATGACAGAGGCGCTGGAGCTTTGGGAAAATAGCGCCTGGATTAAAGAGGTATTTGGATCTGAAGTCCAAGCCCATTATGCCAACATGGCAAAGATTGAAATTGCAGCCTACGGTAAAGCAATTACCGATTGGGAACTATTCCGTAACTTCGAAAGGTTTTAAATCAACCGTGTCTACTTCATACGATGTAATTAACCCTGCCACCGAACAAATCGTTAAGAATGTTCCTCATTTAGATTTAGAGGCAACTGATCATGTAATTGCAAAGGCGGCAAAAGCCTTTGATACATGGCGCCACATCGCACCCGGTGAGCGCGCACGGCTACTCCGCAGTTTTTCACAGGTCGTCACCGATCACCGTGAAGAATTAGCGCAAATAGAGATTACTAACTCTGGCCACACGCGCGGTAATGCGCTGTGGGAGGCCGACAACGTTGCAAATACGTTGATGTACTACGCCGCTGCCCCTGAGCGCTTATTCGGTCGACAGATTCCTGTTGCCGGTGGTATCGATGTAACTTTCAAAGAGCCTCTCGGAGTCGTTGGCATCATTGTTCCCTGGAACTTCCCGATGCCGATTGCAGGGTGGGGCTTTGCTCCAGCACTTGCCGCAGGTAATACCGTAGTTTTAAAGCCAGCTGAATACACACCCCTTAGCGCTATTCGTTTAGGCGAACTCGCACTGCTTGCAGGAATTCCAGAGGGAGTATTTAACGTATTGCCGGGTAAGGGAAGTGTCGTTGGTAATCGCTTCGTTACTCACCCATTGGTACGCAAAGTTGTCTTCACCGGCTCTACTACCGTTGGAAAACAGATCATGGTTGGCTGCGCCGAACAAGTTAAACGCGTAACTCTCGAACTCGGTGGAAAGAGTTCAAATATCATTTTCGCCGATGCAGATATTGCAAAAGCTGCAGCAGGTGCACCTGGCGCCGTCTTTGATAACGCCGGTCAGGATTGCTGTTCACGCTCTCGTATCTTGGTTCAAAAATCAGCTTTTGATACTTTCATGGAGCATTTTGAAGTAGCGGTCAAGAAATTCCGCGTTGAAGATCCAAATCTTGCCACTGCAGATATGGGGCCATTGATTTCAAAGAAGCAGTTCGATGTCGTTGAATCATTCCTTGATGAGCCAATCGCATTTAAGGGCAGTGCACCAACAGGTCCCGGATACTGGATGGCGCCAACAGTTCTGCTTCCTAAAAATACTCAGGCCCGTTCTTGGCGCGAAGAGATCTTTGGGCCAGTTGTATCGGTCATGACCTTTGAAGATGAGGCCGAAGCGATCGCAATGGCTAACGACAGCGAGTACGGCCTATCGGGTTCAATTTGGACGCGCGATGTTGGACGTGCACTGCGCGTCTCTCGTGGAATTGATACCGGCGCACTATCGGTTAACTCCAACTCATCGGTACGCTTCTGGACACCGTTTGGTGGATTTAAGCAGTCAGGACTCGGACGCGAACTCGGTCCAGATGCCCTTGATTCATTTACCGAAGTTAAGAACGTCTTTATATCTAACGATTAGAAATTAAATAAGCACAATCGGCGCGGTAGCGACTCGATCAAGAAATTGATCAACTAAGTCGTAGCCGCGCTGATTGCTTTCCTCTTCAAGCTCTTTAGTCTGCTTTCGCAAATCCTGGACAACAACGCCCTCGGATTCAACTTCTGCGCATCCGCCCTCCATGGCAAGCCACATATCTAGAACTTCTAAATCAATCTCTGGATGAAACTGCATTCCTAACGTGCGTCCATAAACGTAGGCTTGAGGACAGAGTTCATTGCGCGCTATCTCTGTAGAACCAGGCGGAAATGTAAAGCGGTCCCAGTGATACTGAAACCATGGTCCCCTAGGAATCAACGTTTCATCAACGCTTTGAATCTCATACCAACCGAGTTCTGCGCGAGGCGAGCGTGAAACCGTGCCACCTAAAACTCGTGACATAAGTTGACCACCAAAACATATTCCCATGACCGGAATTCCCGAGTTGTGTACTTCGCGCATCTTTTCAACTTGCGGCAGTAGCCAATTCCCAATCCGTTCATCGTCATATGCGGCATAGGGTGCACCCATCACGACAACTACATCAAAGCTCAATAGATCCGGCCACACTGGGGTGACATTTGGGGTTTTCGCATTGGCTTCATCGACGATGATGAATCGAGTTATTTCATATCCACGTCGTTCAAACTGTTTCCATATAGGGCCACCTACGCTGACATGGTCGTGCTCAATAAAAATTACACGCTTTTGCATCTGTTCTACTTTACTTGATGATGCGCAAAGGCTCTTGCCCGCGAGCAATCATGCGATCAAAATAGAGTTCACGCTTTTCATTGAAGCGAGATGCTTCAAGGCCGGTCTTGGCTAAGAATTCAGCAAGCTCTTCTCGGGCAACAAGTCCATCGCCAGATAAATCGGTACGTTCGAAGACTTTCCATGCGCGCAGGACTGGAGCAACAACTTCATCCAAGTGCTGTTGCATGTCATAGATTCCAGCTAAGGCAATCTGCACGGCCTTTCGACCAAAGCCCGGCATATTCGCCCCTGGCATTCCAAAGTTAGTGACCACATCGGTAATGGCGCGCATCGCCGCATTGGGCTCCATGTCTAAGGCGGCGCTGAGCGTATTGCGATAGAACAGCATGTGAAGATTCTCATCTAACGCCACACGTTGCATCATATTTTCTGCGATCGGATCATCAGAAATCTTGCCTGTATTTCGATGAGAAATACGCGTTGCTAACTCTTGGAAAGATACATAAGCAATCGTGTGTAACATGTCGTTGACATACGGTGTCTGATAACCGAGCGACATATGTGCCATACGCAGATCTTCGAGCTCGTAAGGATCTACGCCGCGAGTTGCCATCAAATAATCTCTAATAACGATGCTGTGACGTGCCTCTTCTGCCGTCCAACGTTCGATCCATGTGCCCCAGGCGCCATCGCGTCCCATAGAGATTGCAATCTCGGTGTGATAGCTCGGCAAGTTATCTTCAGTCAGAAGGTTCAGAACTAGCGAGTCTTGGGCCACGGCCGTAAGACGCGAATCTTTCGCCTCCCACGCATCGCCATTGAGAGGCCCTGCAAAGTCGCGGCCCTCTGACCATGGGACATACTCGTGTGGATACCAGTTTTTCTGTACCGCTAAATGTCGCTCGAGCTCGACTGCAACAACTGGTTCGAGGTCGCGAATTAACCGTGCCTGAACCGATTCTGCATCACTCGTCATGGGGTGTACGTTACGGCAGAACTGCTATTACTCGCGAGTTACAGATTCTTATCGGCACGGAATATCGCTTGTGCGGCACGCCATTTCGCGATTTCACCGTGATTTCCACTTAATAAGATCTCTGGAACTGCAATATCGCGCCATACAGAGGGCTTAGTGAAATTTGGATACTCGAGATAGCCATCCTCATTATGTGACTCTTCGCTCAATGATTCAGGATTTCCAAGCACTCCTGGCAGCAATCTGGTAATCGCTTCAATCATTACAAGAGATGCAACTTCTCCCCCACCTAAAACATAATCTCCGATCGATACTTCATGCACACGGATATTTTTAGATGCATACTGCTCAGACTCATAGTGTTGACGAACGCGATCATCAATTCCCTCGTATCGACCGCAAGCAAAGACTATGTGACTGGCCTTTGAAAATTTCGCAGCCATTGGTTGATCAAAACGTTTGCCGGCAGGTGTTAAAACTATCAAATCAGTATCTGGGACCATCAATGGATCAAGGGCTAAGCCCCAAATCTCTGGCAGCATCACCATTCCGGCGCCACCACCATATGGTGTGTCATCGACTGCATGGTGGTTGTTGGTTGCAAAACTTCGTAAATCATGAATCTCAAAGTTAACGATGCCCGCATCGCTTGCTTTGCCAAGCAGAGATAATTTCAAGGGTTGGAAATAATCAGGAAATATCGTTACTACATCGATCTTCATTCGACTATTCCGCTCATATCTGGAGGAATCACGACGATGCGTTTTGCCGCCACATCAACAATTGGTACTAGTTGGTGGACAAAGGGAATCAAAGCCTCGCGTGTTGGAGTCTTAATCGCCAGTAAGTCCTGTCCTGGCAGATTAACGACATCGGTGACTTCTCCAAAAAGCTCACCGGTTTCAAGGAAGGCCTGACACCCAATGAGTTGTAATACGTGGTAATCATCGGCATCTTCGCGCGCTTCATTGATATCGACATCGGCATACAACATGGTGTTGCGCAGCTTTTCAATCTGATTGCGGTCGCCGTAACCTGCAAAACCAAGTAATAAAATGCCGTTATGTACGCGCCCTGAAGTAATGGTCAATATGCCATGCTCGTCCGTTTGTAGCTTTTGACCAATAGCAAAACGAGTATCTGCATCATCAGTGCGCACTTCAATCGTGGCCTCACCAAGGATTCCGTGGGCTCGACCAATGCGCCCTACGAGTAAACGCATGGCTATGTGGATCTTTACTTAGTTAGGTTCGTCGGTCTCGACAAGATCTACACGTACTGTGCGACCTGCGAGCGCGCTAACAACGGTGCGCAGCGCCTTAGCGGTGCGACCATTGCGTCCAATAACTTTTCCGATATCTTCAGGATTAACGCGAACTTCAAGCGTTGTTCCACGACGATGCGTCTTCTCTGTAACAACAACATCATTGGGATTATCAACGATCCCTTTGACTAGGTGCTCGAGAGCTTCATCCATCATAATTATTCGGCAGCCGCTTCTGTTGGTGCTTCAACGACAGCTTCGGTTTCAACCACGACGTCTGCTGGGGTTTCAACAACAGCCTCTGTAACCGCTTCTACCACTGGAAGTTCGGACACAACAGCTTCTTCAACGATCGGAGCCTCTGCAACTGGGTTAGCCTTTGCAGCTAACTTCTCTTGTGCCTTCTTCTTCATCGTTGTTGCGCCCTCTTTAGGCTCATCCATTGCATTCTTAACAGCTGCCTCGTATGCAACATGCTTGCCTACACGAGGGGCTGCAACGCGAAGTGTGCCTTCAGTTCCTGGAAGACCCTTGTGCTTCTGCCAATCTCCAGTCACCTTCAGAAGCGCCTCTACGGCCTCTGATGGTTGTGCGCCAACTCCGAGCCAATACAGAGCACGCTCTGAGTTGATCTCGATAAGTGATGGCTCTTGTCCTGGAACATAGCGACCGATCTCTTCAATTGAAAGACCGTTACGAGCTTTGCGTGAGTCGGTAACGACGACGCGGAAAAATGGTGTGCGGATCTTGCCCATGCGCATTAAACGAATTTTTGTAGCCAAGAAAGGTATCTCCTGTTTATGTGTGTCATATCTTTTCTCCACAGCGGGGTGCGTGGTGAAGCGATTTAACTATCGGTCTTATGGATGTTGTTAGGGGATAGAGGGCCCCTTCAACAGGTTGCTTATTCTGCCACCATCAGGCTGGATACGCGAAATCGCCTACTGGGACTCCTCTAGCGCCCGCTTGGCGGGATTGCCTGATTTGGACTTCTTCTTAGGCGCTATCG
>CAXNOC010000014.1:0-24142 GCA_964203745.1 Candidatus Planktophila sp. | reverse complement strand
AAACGTGGAAAAGCTCCGCGTCCGGCATAACGTGCGCCTTCAGCAAGCTCTTCTTCGATTCGTAGTAGTTGATTATATTTTGCAACGCGCTCGGTACGTGCAGGGGCGCCAGTTTTAATCTGTCCGCAGTTAAGGGCAACAGCTAAATCGGCGATCGTTGTATCTTCAGTCTCACCCGAACGATGACTCATCATTGTTCGATAACTTGCATGGTGTGCCATTTCAACGGCGTCAATAGTCTCTGTCAGTGTTCCAATTTGATTGACCTTAACAAGAAGTGCGTTGGCAGTGTTACCAGCGATTCCACGAGCAAGGCGCTCTGGATTAGTAACAAATAGATCATCGCCCACAATCTGAATACGAGAGCCAAGAACATCCGTCATTGTTGTCCAGCCAGCCCAATCCTCTTCATTGAGTGGATCTTCGATTGAAACAATTGGATAGGAATCAACCAGGGATGTGTAATAGGCGATCATCTCGTCCGATGTCTTGAGTGCGCCTTCAAACTTGTACTTACCATTCTCATGGAACTCAGTTGCTGCAACGTCCATTGCAAGTGCGATATCGGTACCTGGCTTAAATCCTGCTGAAGCAATTGCCTCGAGAATTAAATCCAAGGCTGCGCGGTTACTCTCAAGGTTTGGCGCAAAGCCACCTTCGTCGCCAACGCTTGTTGCTAATCCGCGCTTTTTAAGTACAGCTTTGAGGGCGTGATAAATCTCGGCGCCCCATCGCAGTGATTCGCGAAAAGTTGGTGCACCAATTGGGGCGATCATGAACTCTTGGATATCAACGTTTGTATCGGCATGCGCGCCACCGTTGAGAATATTCATCATTGGAACTGGAAGAAGGTGGGCATTCGGTCCACCCAAATAACGAAAGAGTGAAAGGTCGGCAGATTCGGCCGATGCCTTAGCAACTGCAAGTGAGGCACCCAAAATTGCATTGGCGCCCATGCGCGACTTGTTCTTTGTTCCGTCGAGCTCAATCATCGCAGCATCGATTAAGCGCTGATCTTGTGCATCAAAGCCGATAATTTCAGGCGCGATTTCATTATTGAGAAATGCGATTGCTTTTTCAACGCCCTTGCCTAAATAACGCGGTCCGCCATCACGGAGTTCGGCGGCTTCAAATGCGCCAGTTGATGCTCCGCTTGGAACTGCAGCGCGTGCTTGCGTGCCATCTTCTAATTCGATTTCAACTTCTACCGTTGGATTTCCACGGGAGTCGAGAATTTCACGGGCTCCGAGAGCTTCGATTATTGCCATAGCGTTTCTCCTTCGTCACTTAAATCTATGTGCTCAGCGCGCCCTCAACTCTGAAATCGCACAAACTTTACTGCGCTAATCCTACCGCGCCTCAGTGGCTGCGATTTGTTGGCTCAATCGCATCGCCTCCTTGCGAAGGGCCGATTCTGCATCAATGCCGTTGGAATGTGCCCAGGCAATGACGGTCAAAAGCGCTTCTCCGACACCGCTTTCATTGGCCGTCTTTTCCATATCTATCGCAGATGGGGTCACAACGTCGACGCCGTATTTTGATGCGCGATATAAAAGTTTTTCAATTAATGGCAAGGCTGGTTGTGCCATTGCGATTCCATCAAGGGAAGATGTTCGCCCCTTCTCTTGTTTTTTAATCTCTTCCCAGTTCTGTAACACTTCAGCTGAATCACGAACTTCAACTCCGGCAAAGACATGCGGGTGGCGACGGATTAATTTATCGGCGATTGACTCGGCAACATCTTGAATGGAAAATGGATCGTTAGGATCTTCTTCGGCAATACGTGCATGAAAATAGACTTGAAGTAAGACATCACCGAGCTCTTCTCGCATATCGACACGGTTACCGCTTTGAACTGCGTCAACAAACTCGTATGACTCTTCTAATAAATATTTGAGTAACGACTCATGAGTTTGCTCGGCATCCCAAGGACAACCCCCGGGCGAGCGAAGTTGGTCCATAACTTCAACAAGGCGTTGAAGCTGTGAACCTTCCATCGGCGTAAATTACTTAGTTGCTGGAGTGACTGCAGGGCTTGCAGAGTCAACTGCAACTACATCTGCAACTGCGCCATCCCATGTGCCGTAACGTGGATTAACAGTTACGCCGAGCTCTTTTGCCTTTGCAACAACGAGCTTTTGTACCGCTGCGCCAAGGTCGGTTTGTGCGACTCCGCTAGCCGTTAGTGCTTGGCTAATCTTGTCGGAAAATGTCATTGCCTCAATATATGTATCTAAATCGTTAGGTGCGATACCAGCGCTTACGAGGGCTTTAGGTAGACCTTCTGCGCCTCCAACTTGATCGATAATGCTTTGACGGCGAGTATCGATTTCTGCCTTCGAGACTGTGAGTTTTAACTCTTCACCTGTAGCGCGAAGTAAGGCAGTTAATAAGTGAAAGCGAAGTTGTCCGCGATTTAGTAACTCGCCAGTTTCCAACTGCATCTGTGCGGTATCGACCCCAACGCGGGCTGCAAGGATGGCATCAATGCTTGACTGCACAGTTGCTTGGGTAATCTTTGTATCGCCAAGAGTTGCCGCGGCACCAACTTGAGAACAACCAGATAGTAATAGTGCAGCTGCTACGGTCATTACGGCCAGAATCTTCTTCACTATGAACTCGCTTTCGGTGGTGGGCACAATTGGTTTAGGGCCTCAATGACCCAGGCCAGAAGAGAAGTATCCACTATTACAGGAGCATTCTCGGACGGATTCCATGTGTCAGGCTTCTTTAAGGCCACTAATACCGTGCTGGCCGCTGATTTATAGAGTGAGCCTGGATATAAACGTGACAAGCGCAACGCCTTGGACTCAGGCAACGTTAAGGGCGCCAAGCGCAAGAATTTTCCTTGAACCACGACCTCGGTCAATGCAGCTGCCTTAGCTAGCGCCCGAAGAGAAGCCACACCCAATAGGGCTACGGCCTCTACTGGGAGTTCTCCAAAGCGATCTAGCAACTCGGCACGAATCGATTCGACGTCAACATTATTTTTCACATCGGCTAAGCGGCGATATAAATCAAGGCGTAGTCGCTCACCAGGAACATACTCGGTAGACAAGTGGGCATTAATTGGAAGCTCGATTTTGCAGTCGCTAACTCTTTCTTCCGTTTCAATGATTCCCTTTTTGTAATCATTAACCGCTTCACCAACCATGCGCATATATAAATCAAAGCCCACATCGGCGATATGGCCTGATTGTTCGCCACCCAATAGATTTCCAGCGCCACGAATCTCTAGATCTTTTAGCGCCACTCGCATTCCAGAACCAAGATCGGTGTTTGCCGCAATCGTTGTCAATCGCTCATGTGCGAGCTCAGATAGTGGTTGATCGGCTGGGTATAGAAAATATGCATATGCGCGTTCGCGGCCTCGACCAACTCGACCACGTAATTGGTGCAGCTGAGATAGCCCAAAGCGGTCGGCTCGTTCAACGATTAATGTATTTGCATTTTGAATATCTAAACCGCTTTCAACAATCGTTGTACTCACCAGAACATCGAAGTCACGGTTCCAAAAACCTAGAATTACATCCTCTAGAGCCCCTTCGCTCATCTGGCCATGTGCAATTCGGATACGCGCTTCGGGCACCAACTCTTGTAAACGAGATGCCGCCTGATCGATAGTTTCAACTCGGTTGTGAAGATAGAAAATCTGACCATCGCGCAAGAGCTCGCGGTGAATCGCCGCCGTAATCTGGCCCTCCTCGGCTGGGCCGACGTAGGTCAAGATGGGATGGCGCTCTTCAGGTGGTGTTGTAATCGTGGACATTTCGCGAATTCCAGTAACGGCCATTTCTAGGGTGCGCGGAATAGGCGTTGCCGACATAGCTAAGACATCGACAGTAGTGCGCATCTTTTTAAGAGCCTCTTTTTGCTCAACTCCGAAACGTTGCTCTTCATCGACAATAACTAAACCTAAATCCTTAAACACAACATCTTTAGAGAGGATTCTGTGCGTACCAATGACAACATCCACGCTTCCATTTGATAATCCCTCAATAATCTCTTTGCCCTCTTTTGCCGTATTAAAGCGCGAAAGTCCAGCGGTTTTTAGAGGAAAACCTGCATAACGCTCATTGAAAGTCTTTGTATGTTGCTGGACCAGCAGAGTTGTAGGGACCAGTACTGCAACCTGTTTTCCATCTTGGACAGCCTTAAAGGCGGCGCGAATAGCGATTTCAGTTTTACCATAACCAACATCTCCACAGATGATTCGATCCATCGGGTAGGGACGTTCCATGTCGGCCTTGACATCATTAATCGTTGAAAGTTGATCTGGTGTTTCAATGTAGGAAAATGAGTCTTCAAGCTCGCGCTGCCATGGAGTGTCAGGTGAAAATGCAAAGCCCGGTGAACTGGTACGTGCGGCATATAAACGGATTAACTCTCCTGCAATTTGGCGTACCGCTTTACGTGCGCGACCCTTGGCTTTCTGCCATTCTCCGCTTCCGATTCGGTGCACTGTTGGCGCTTCACCACCAACGTATTTACTTACCTGCTCGAGTGCATCGGTCGGAACAAAGATTCGATCTCCTGGTTGCCCGCGCTTTGCCGATGCATATTCAATGACTAAGTACTCTCGGGTTACATCGGCGACCGTGCGTTGAACTAGCTCGATGTAGCGTCCGATTCCATGTTGTTCGTGGACAACGAAATCGCCGGCGCGAAGCTCAAGGGGATCAATGGCCGCCTTCCGCTTTGAAGGTAGGCGCTGATTATCTTTAACACTGCCCTTGCTTCCAGTTAAATCCCGTTCCGTCATGAAAAAGATCTGATCACTCTGACTCTCATAACCATGTGCAATAACCGAGGTTGTTAAGTGGATACTGCCTTTCGTTGGCGTGGCGCTTAATTGTTCGACGATATGAACCGGTAAATCTGCGTTACGGAAAATGCCGGCATAACGCTCCAACATGCCATGGCCATGGGTTGCAAAGACAACAGTGAAGTGCGCTTCAACAGCCTCTCGTAGGGCTGCAATTGTTCGCTCAATATCACCGCGCATCGGATCGATCGCTCGGTACTCTAAAAACTCGGTATCGTCGGCAAGATCGCTTCCAAAGGGTGAGAGATCTATCTCCGTAAAGCCGCATTTGTTGATCTCTTCTTCAAAGATATCCCATGACATATACGTTCCCGAGCCATCATGAATTGGAGCGATTGCACCATGGGCGGCATTTGACCATGAGGCGTTAAGAAACTCTTCATTAGTTGCCAGAAGATCTCCTGCACGCGATCTGATTCGCTCGTAATCAATGAATACAACCCGTGTATTGCTGGGCATCCTTGCTAGAAGGGTTTGTGTCTCCTCAATCAGAAGTGGGATCAATGACTCCATTCCTTCAAATGATATTCCTTCACTTATTTTTTCCAATAGCTCGCTTGCACTTGGCAGGCTCTCTTTAAGTTCTAGTGCATGCGCCTTAATTGTTGGAGTAATTAGAAACTCACGGCATGGAAAGATTTCGATACTGCCTATAACGGGAGCGAAAGTTCTTTGATCTGAAACCTCAAAGTAACTAATATCCTCAAACTCATCACCAAAAAAATCTATGCGTATCGGATGTGCGCTAAGTGGTAAAAATAGATCGATGATTCCACCACGTACCGCGAATTCGCCACGGCGCTCTACTAAATCAGTACGTGTATATGCAAGGGCGGCTAAATGTCGAACCAACAAATCCAGTGATTGCTCTTTACCAATCTCTAATTTCATTAAGGCGGATTTACCGAGATCGCCAATAATGCGATGAATTGCACCACGTACAGGAGTAACAACGATTGGATTAATCTTTTGCTTCTCGCCAAGTGAATAGAGCGTTGCAATGCGCCTTGCAACAGTGTCGCTTCGAGGGCTTAGGCGCTCATGCGGCAGCGTCTCCCAGGCTGGAAACTCCATAACGTTGCTATGTAGTTCGCGAAGCTCACTTACTAAATCCTCAGCGCTTCGACTTGAACTAGTGATAACTAAGATCGGTGATTCATCGGCCTTGGCTGCAAGTAAAAAGGGGTACATCGCCGAAGGTGCCACGATATGAGATGCATGGCTCGTTGATGGCAGAGTATTAATTAATCCCCGCATCATGCACCTCCCCTACAAACGCCCTAAGGCCCCGTTCCCAAATGGGAGGGGGCTAATGAACTCATTCTAATTTGTCGCCAACGCTTGCGGCGAACTGAGAGGATAGGCCAATGAGCATGGATGGCTTCGGCGGCGCAGTAGCAGCAGATGATGCTGAGCTACGCAGCGATGTGCGCAAGCTCGGAGATTTACTTGGCCAGACTCTTGTGCGCCAGGAAGGGCCCGAACTTCTGGCCCTCGTTGAAAAGGTACGAATGGCCGTGCGCGAAGGCGATGGCGTAGATCTTCTTGCATCGCTCACTGTCGAAGATTCAGTCCAGTTAGTACGAGCCTTTAGCACGTACTTCAATTTGGCCAATATTGCAGAGCAAGTACACCGCGCACGAGTTCTAGCCGATGCGCGGGCAGATGGCGGATCATGGCTTACGCGAGCAGTCGACAAGATTGAAATCGCGCTAAAAGCTCAAACGCCCGGACATGAACTATCAACTGCCGAAATTTCGAAGTGGATAAATGAAATGTCGGTGCGCCCTGTCTTTACTGCGCATCCAACAGAGGCTGCACGGCGTTCGGTGTTAAGCAAGATGGGACGGATCGCGGATTTACTTGAGGATTCACGTAACCCTTCCCAGGCAGAACGTCTTGCCGAAACAATCGACCTGCTGTGGCAGACAGATGAACTTCGAGTCGGACAGCCCGAGCCTCTTGATGAAGCTATGAACGCGCTCTACTACCTCGATGATTTATTTCGCCAAACGGTTCCTGAAGTTCTCAATGACTTTGCGCGCGAGATGAAACGCATCGATGTTGTCGTGCCAGTTACCGCCCGTCCACTAACTTTCGGAAGTTGGATCGGCGGAGATCGAGACGGTAACCCCAATGTGAATGCCCAAGTCACCACCGATGCAATGGTGCTTCAAGTCGGCCATGCGATTCGAACAACTATTGCAGCGATGGATGCGCTACGCCAGATGCTTTCAATTTCTAGTCGAATCATCGGAGCAACACCCGAGCTGACCGCCTCTGTTGATAATGATTTAAAGTACATCACCGAGTTCGAGCCACGCTTCCTACGCCTTAACGCGCAAGAGCCTTATCGTCTAAAGGCGACTGCAATCGTGCATCGCTTAGCCCTAACACGTGATCGCCATGCGAAGGGTGCGCCACATGTTGAGCATCGTGACTACGCCGACGCCTCTGAATTAATAAGAGATTTAATGCTTATGCGCGACTCACTCTTTGCCCACAAAGGCGAACTTATTGCTACGGGCCTACTGGAGCGCACAATTCGAACAGTGGCAGCCTTTGGTATTACACATGCAACGATGGATATCCGCGAACATTCAGATGCTCACCATCATCTCCTGATGCAGGCTACGAATGTTGCGGGTTATATTGAAAAAACACATGAAGAGAAGTTCGACATTCTGGCTGCGTTTTTAGCCAATGACACAAATCTGGATGTAACCAGCTTGGATAGCTTGGCGCAAAAGACGCTCGATACTTTTTTTGCAATAGCCGACTTGATTGATCGCTTTGGGTCAGAGGCAATTGAAACCTATATCGTTTCAATGACAAAGGGTGCAGATGATTTGATCGCCGCCGTTGTGATCGCTCAGCAAGCCGGGCTTGTTAATTTAAAGAATAAGAAGGCTCGAATTGGATTTGCGCCGCTCCTTGAAACCGTTGCCGAACTGCGCGCTGCGGGTGAAATCCTTGAAAAACTTTTGAGCGATCCCGCATATCGTTCACTAGTTTCACTGCGCGGAGATGTCCAAGAGGTAATGCTGGGATATTCAGACTCTAATAAAGATGCAGGAATTGCAACGAGCCAATGGGAAATCCACCGTGCCCAGCGCTCTCTTAGAGATGTAGCAATGCGACATGGAGTTAAGTTGCGTTTGTTTCACGGCCGTGGCGGATCCGTTGGTCGTGGTGGTGGACCAACGTATGAGGCTTTAATTGCTCTTCCTTGGGGTTCAGTTGATGGCCAGATCAAAATGACCGAACAGGGCGAAGTTATTAGCGATAAGTACTCCCTTGCATCCCTAGCCCGTGAAAACATTGAGTTAACTCTTGCCGCATCCCTTGAGGCAACTGTTCTCAATCGTGCTCCTCGCCAATCACCAGAGGATTTATCGAGCTGGAATGATTGCATGCAGCTAGTTAGCGATAGTTCATTTGCGACCTATCGCGCATTAATAGATCACCAAGATTTGCCGGCATATTTTTATGCATCAACGCCAGTTGAGCAGTTAGGCAATCTCTTCTTAGGTTCGCGCCCATCGCGACGCCCAGATGCGCACGGTGGATTAGATGCCTTACGTGCGATTCCCTGGGTATTTGGATGGACCCAGTCCCGCCAAATCGTCCCAGGTTGGTTCGGGGTCGGTTCTGGTCTCAAAGCGGCACGCGAGGCTGGAAAATCAGATGTTCTCGCCATAATGCTTCAGGAGTGGCATTTCTTCAATACCTTTATTAGCAACGTTGAAATGACTTTAGCTAAAACAGATTTAGCACTGGCCCGTCGATATGTAGATGCGCTTGTTCCAGAAGAGCTTCATCATTTCCTAGATACAATCCAAGATGAGTTCGATTTAACCGTTGCCGAGATTTTACTCTTAACTAAGAAGAGCTCATTATTGGGAGATCAATCGATTTTGGCGAGAACTTTGCAGGTTCGAGATGCTTATCTATCACCTATCCACTTATTGCAGATTAACCTTCTCAAGCGCGTGCGAGATGCCCAAGGCAGTGTCGATCCAATTGTGCAGCGCGCACTACTTCTAACGATTAACGGAGTTGCTGCAGGCCTTAGAAATACTGGTTAGAAGTTAGCTGTTGAAAGCGGTCTGAGTGCGCTCAAGACCTTGCGTAATTAGGGACTCAACCACATCTGCGCCACGGTCAATAAACTCTGCTAAATCTCTTTGTTCAATCTTTGAAAAGGCTTTGAGTACAAAATCTGCTGGATCTTGTTGACCCATAGGTCTTCCTATTCCAAGACGCACTCGATAATAGTCGGGAGTTCCAAAGGCTGAACTCATTGATTTAAGTCCATTATGGCCATTGTCGCCGCCACCAATTTTGCTGCGGATAGTTGCAAATGCAATGTCGAGCTCATCATGTAATGCGATGATGTTTTCTGCCTCTACTGAGTAAAAATTCGCAAGAGCCTTTATCGGCCCGCCGGTCTCGTTCATGTAACTCTTGGACTTGGCAAGAATTATTGACTGGGTATTTTCTCCAGTACCTAATTTATAAGCTGCAATTTCAGTACGAGATTTGTGTGAGGTTAATTTAATACTGTGTCGACGAATAAGCTCATCAACAACCATCTGACCTACGTTGTGACGGGTGGCAGCGTATTGATCGCCCGGATTACCGAGCCCCACTACCAACCACGTCATAACGGTAATGGTAAGGGTTAAGCGTCCTTCTTTTCTGCATCAGCATCGGCAGCAGGTGCATCTGCCGCGACCACAACTGGTGCAACCTCTTCAGAGGCTGTTGAACGCTCAGATAAGTGGATAACAATCATCTTTGCATCTGATTCAAGCTCTACACCTGCAGGAAGAACTACATCTCCAGCATAAAGTGAGAGTCCAGCGGCAAGGCCAGTGATATCGAGTTCAAAGAAGCTTGGAATTGAAGTAGCTTCAACACGTACATCGATTGTGTTGTTAACGTGCTCAAGTACTCCATCGCGATCCTGCTCTCCGATTGCGTGAACAGGAACAGAGACAACAACTTTTTCTCCACGACGAACAAGAACTAAGTCAATGTGCTCAAGGATCTGCTTAAGTGGGTGGCGAACAATCGCCTTTGGAAGTGTGAGCTCAGTCTTTCCATCAATAACGATGTCGAGCAAAACGTTTGACTGCTTGAGAGCAACGCCAAGTTCGCGAGCTGGCAGTGTGATGTGCTGTGGCTTCTCACCATGACCGTAGATAACGGCAGGAACTAACCCATCGCGACGTGCACGACGTGAAGCGCCTTTACCAAATTCGGTACGAACGACGCCGTTGATAGTGATCTCTGCCATTTTTGTTTCCCCTTAAATAAATTTTTCTCTGAGAGCTTCGGTGTTTACACAAAGTCCCAGCAGGAGAACTAACCCACACCGTCGATTACGGAAGTAAATTCATACCCTCGCCGGAACAGCCCAAAGGTTAGCCTGCGCGGTACAGATTGTGCAAATTACGCTTATGAAAGGCCGTCAAAGAGGCTTGTGACTGAGCCATCCTCAAAGACTTCACGGATCGCCCGTGCCAAGAGTGGGGCGATTGATAGAACAGTAAGTCCATCGAATTTTTGATCATCAGATATTGGCAGAGTGTTTGTAATAACAACTTCAGATGCTCTGCAATCACGTAAACGCTCAACTGCAGGACCCGAAAGAACTGCATGAGTTGCGGCGATGATGACATCTTTTGCACCAGCTTCAAATAAAGCATCGACTGCCTTTGTAATGGTGCCGGCAGTATCGATCATGTCATCGATAACTACACATGTTTGACCTTGGACGTCACCAACGACGCGACCAACGGTTGCCTCATTTGGAATACGTGGGTCGCGGGTTTTGTGAATGAATGCAATTGGGCAGCCACCCAGTAAATCCGACCAACGTTCGGCAACTCGTACTCGGCCTGAATCCGGCGAAACGATTGTTAAACGGCTGCGATCAACTTTACTTCCAACATAGTTTGCCAGCATTGGTAGTGCAAAGAGATGATCTACAGGACCATCAAAGAATCCTTGAATCTGCGACGTGTGTAAATCAACGCACATCAATCGATCAGCGCCTGCGGTTTTGAAGAGATCTGCCATCAAGCGAGCGGTGATTGGCTCGCGGCCACGGCTCTTCTTGTCTTGGCGGGCATAACCATAAAATGGTGCAACAACTGTGATGCGTTTTGCAGATGCACGCTTAAGCGCATCGACCATGATGAGCTGTTCCATGATCTGCTTATTAACTGGAGTTGTATGGCTTTGAATAACAAATGCATCGCAGCCTCGAACAGACTCTTCAAATCGCACAAAGATTTCACCATTTGCGAAGTCATAGGCAGATGTTGGTGTTAATGGAATGCCGAGTTCTTCGGCAACCTGATCGGCTAACTCTGGAAATCCGCGGCCTGCAAAAAGACGTAATTTCTTTTCGGACGATAAACGGATTTCGCTCATTTATTAGCCTTTCTTCTCTTTAGCTTCGGCTGCTAACGCTGACATTGAGCCTGAACGCTTGCGCATGACCCAACCTAATACATTTCTCTGCTTTGCTCTGCCAACACCAATTGCACCTGCCGGAACATCTTCTGTTATGACAGAACCTGCCGCGGTATATGCCCCGTCACCAATAGAAATGGGGGCCACAAGCATCGTGTCACTGCCAATGCGAACATGATCTCCGACCGTTGTGTGATGCTTATCAACTCCGTCGTAGTTAACAAAAATTGTCGCAGCGCCGATATTGCTTCCCTCGCCGATGGTTGCATCCCCCACATAAGAAAGATGTGGAACTTTTGAGCCGGTGCCGAGCGTTGAGTTCTTCATCTCAACGAAGGCTCCTGCCTTCGAGCTATCGCCTAAGACGGTCCCACTCCGTAAATATGTATATGGCCCAACGATTGCCGCCTCACCAATCACCGAATCAGTGGCGATGGATTCAAGGATCGATGCGCCCTCTTTAACGACGCAATCAGTAAGTGTTGTTCGCGGCCCAATAACGGCGCCGGTTGCAATCGTTGTTAGACCCAAAATCGCACTTCCTGGATGCACTACGACATCAGGTGAGAGTTTGGCTGTTGCATCTATCCATGTTGTCGTTGGATCAATAATTGTTACACCTTCGCGCATCCATTGATCGTTAATTCGATCGCGCAACAGTGCAGCGCTTTCAGCTAATTGAACGCGATCATTTACGCCTAAAATCTCAGTGAAATCTTCAAGGAGAATCGCAGCGATTGATTCATCGGCCTTTTTTAAAATTCCAATAACATCGGTTAAGTAGAGCTCTCCCTGTGAGTTTGAATCGGTAATCTCGCCGATGGCACTCACTAGTTTGGCGCTATCGAAGGCGTAAACACCTGAGTTAATCTCAAAAATAAATCTTTCATCCTCTGTCGCATCGCGCTCTTCAACGATTCTCAAAAGCTCGCCGCTATCGTCACGAATAATTCGACCATATCCAGTTGGCTCTGGGTGCTCTGCAGTTAAAACCGAGGCGGCAAAATTTCCAGCCTCATGCGCATCAAGAAATGCAGCTAGTGATTGGCCCGTAAGCATTGGAGTATCTCCAGCTAAAACTAAGGTGGTGCCTGCTGGAGCTGTGCCTGCGAGCGCTAACTGCGTGGCGTGACCGGTGCCTCCGCGCTTTTCTTGAAAGACGATAGTTGCATTCGGTGAAATCTCTGCAACATGCGTCTCAACGCTAATGCGATTGGCTCCGACAACTACGCGGAGTTGTGCGGGCTCTAGGTGATCAACTGCTGCAAGTACATGTCCAAGAAGCGAGCGTCCTGCAACGCTATGGAGAACTTTTGCTTGACCTGATTTCATCCGTGTGCCGTCACCTGCTGCTAGAACAATCACGGTTTCTACGGCCACGGTGCAAGTCTATCGGTGGCCTTGGCTAATACTTATTCTTGCCCCATATGGCTCCGCCACCAGGTATCGATCCTGGACCCTGGGCTTCAAAGGCCCATGTGCTAGCCACTACACAATGGCGGAACCCGTATTCTCCCTCATAAAGGGTGATGCTCATGACCACTGAGCCATGCAATTAGGTGAGAACTTTTGCCCCAGCAACTGGTCCATAGGCACGGGCGACGCTTCCGACCACACCACTTGCCGTTAATGCCACAGCTAAATCAAGGCCCGCCTCTTCATCGCTAACCAAGAATGCAACGGTTGGCCCAGATCCTGAAACCAGAGCACCGAGGGCTCCATACTCTTGACCAACATCTAGAACTAATCGAAGTGCCGGACGCAACGAACATGCCGCCGCCTGTAAATCATTTACTAGATGTGCACCTACCGCCTTTGGATCTGCGGCAAGGAGCGCCTGCATTAACTGCTCATTCGTTGCAGGCTCTGCGATTTCTAACTCAGAGCGAAGGCGATCGCATTCACCATAAACAGCGGGCGTAGATAATCCAACACTAGATAGCGCTAATACCCAGTGATATGTACCGCGCGAAAGCGCTGCGGTTAATTGATCACCATGTCCCGTACCAATCGCAGTTCCACCACTTAACATAAATGGAACATCACTTCCTAGCTGTGCGGCCACTTCTGACATCTCTTCGCGGCTCATTCCAAGTGAGTACAAATAATCGATCGCAACAATTGCCGCAGCGGCATCTGCGCTTCCGCCTGCCATGCCTCCTGCAACTGGGATTGATTTCTTAATCTCAAGATGTGCATCAATTACTAAGTCATACTCTTTGGCCATTAAAGCAATGGCTTTCATCGCTAAATTACTTTCATCGGCTGGAACGCCATGTCGTTGATCGCCCGAGATCGAAATGCTCACGCCGCTCTTTACTGGCGCAAAAGATACGGTGATATCGTCATAGATCGATATGGCTTGAAAAACAGTTACGAGGTTATGAAAACCATCGCTCTCGCGTGGCCCCACAGAAAGCTGCAAATTGACCTTGGCCGGTACGCGTACGGTGACGCTCTTTACTGACATGAATTGACCCTATTGCCTTCGTTAGAGATTGTCAGGTTCAGACAATGCGATGGCGCAAAAACTTGAGATTTCCAACGACTCTCCACGAAGCGTTGGATCAATACCTGCACGAATCAAAATCTCTTCCGCCGCCGATGATGAGCCATAAAGTGAGGAAAGTGCAGATCGCAACATCTTGCGGCGCTGAGCAAAGGCGGCATCAATAATGGTGAAGGTTTTTTTACGTAGCTCTTCACTTCCTGGCGTTGCTCGTCGGGTGAATGAGACGAGCTTTGAATCAACGTTAGGAGCTGGCCAAAACACGGAGCGAGATATTGAACCCGCGCCTTTTACTTCGGCCCACCAAGCCGCCTTTACCGACGGGATTCCATACTCTTTTGTGCCGGGTCGCCCGGATAATCGATCGGCAACTTCGGCCTGCACCATAACAACACCGCTTCGAAGTGTTGGGAATCCCTCGAGCAGATTCAATAAAACTGGGACTGAAACGTTGTAGGGCAAGTTTGCTACCAAAACCGTTGGAGATGCAGGTAGCTCTTTTAGAGTCAGAGCGTCGCCATTAATCACAGTTAAATTCTCTGGTGTGGGGAAGTGTTCGGCCACGGTAATTGGTAACTGCGTTGCTAGTCGGTGATCGATTTCAACGGCTACGACCGATGCTGCCGATTGTAAGAGCGCTAAAGTCAAAGAGCCTAAACCTGGGCCGATTTCAAGTGCGATGTCATCTTTGGTCACTCCGGCTACACGAACAATCTTGGTACAAATATTTGAATCAATAACAAAATTTTGTCCAAGGGATTTTGAAGGTTTCAAATCGAGGGAGGCGGCTAATTCACGAATCTGTGCTGCACCAAGCAGGCTCATGAGGCAAAACTTCCAAATAGACGCTCGGCGTTATTGCTTAGCGCAAAGGCCAACTCACCTAAGTCACACTCACGCTCGATAGCCATCGCTCGCACGATAGTTGCAATCTGTGCGGGAGTATTGCCAGCACCACGGTGTGGCATCGGCGCTAGAAAGGGGGAATCGGTTTCAACTAATAACTGATCTATCGGAACAAGTTTGACTGCCTCACGTAGCGCCGGTGCATTTTTAAAAGTTAATGTTCCCGCGAAAGAAAGTACATATCCCCGCTCGATGCAGGTTTTAGCCATCGCAACATCTCCTGAAAAGCAGTGAAAGATAACCTTCTGCGGGGCTCCTACTTCGAGAAGTACTGATAAGACATCATCATGAGAATCGCGATCGTGAATGACTAATGCCTTATTAGTTTTTTTAGCTAACTCGATGTGCCACTTAAATGACTCTTGTTGGAGTCCACGCAGCTCGGGTGGAGTCCGGAAATAATCTAAACCGGTTTCACCGATAGCTCGCACTCGTGGATGCTCAGCAAGCTTGGCGATGATCGCCCAGTCGGCCTCAACATCGGCAACTACAGGCGCTTCGTTCGGGTGAAGTGCAACGGCTGCAAGCACCGATGTATTCCATTTTTCTGCAGCAGCTACGCACCATTTAGATTGTTCGGCTGAGTAGCCAACTTGGACTATGCGATCAACGTTTACTGATTTCGCCTCGGCAATGACATCTTCTACCTCTTTCGAATCTGGAGCGGTATCAGTAATGATCTCCATATGAGCATGTGAATCAACTGTTGCAACAGGTAGAGGCTCTGGTAGCGGCGCCCTCGGGCGATCGATATCGCGGTTGTGGCGATCAGCCATATTTCTTAAGCGTTCGTTTCTAAACGGGGAAATAAGACTGGTGTCTTAGTGATCGTTGCGCCTGCTGGAAGCTGACCCCATGTTGCGACATCGCTAATCTTTTGTGCAGACAAATCACCCAACGTTGCTTGCGTCCCTAAGCTCTCCCACAAAATTTCACAGGTTGCCGGCATCACTGGGTGCAGCAAGACGGCGAGTGCGCGAAGTGATTCGGCAGTGTTGTACAAAATTCCTTCAAGTACGGCCTGATTGGCTGGATCTTTAGCCAGAATCCAAGGCTCTTTCTCGGTCACATATCCATTTACTTTCTTACAGAAATCCATGATTGCAAGAATTCCACCCTGGAAATCTAGTTCGCACATTGCAGAATCAGCCCTTATGACCGCGCTACTCAAAGCCTCTTCTAAACAGGCATCGTGGCTAAGGGCAGGTAGAACTCCGCCGCAGTATTTTTCAATCATCGCAGCCGAGCGTGATGCTAAATTGCCAAAATCATTGGCAAGCTCTGACGTATAGCGTGCTGACATGTCTTCCCATGAAAATGAGCCATCACTACCAAATGGAATCGCACGTAAGAAGTAATAGCGAAATGCGTCGATGCCGAAGTGATCTGTAATCTGTTTTGGGGCGATCCCGGTTAACTTGCTCTTACTCATCTTTTCGCCGCCCACAAGTAACCACCCATGTGCAAATACTTTTTTAGGAACTTCTAAGCCTGCTGCCATTAACATCGCCGGCCAAATCACGGCATGAAAGCGCAAAATATCTTTTCCGACTAGGTGAACATCTGCGGGCCATGTGTTCGCGAACTTCTTTCCGCCTTCGCTCTCAGGTCCATCTGTAAGTCCAACTGCCGTTGCATAATTTAGAAGAGCATCGAACCAGACGTAGACAACTTGATCAGTGTCCCAAGGAACTGGAATGCCCCAATCAAATGTCGAACGTGAAATAGATAAATCGGAAAGGCCACCCTCTAAGAATGAAACCACTTCGTTGCGAGCACTCTCTGGTTGGCAGGCCTCCGGGTTTTTGCGATAGTGGTCTAAGAGCTGCTCAGTAAATGCTGAAAGTTTAAAGAACCAGTTGTTCTCATTAACAAGTTCGATGGGTTTTCCATGAGTTGGGCAGCATTTCTTTCCATCGATTTCGATGAGATCTCCGGGCAGCTTAAACTCTTCACAGCCCACGCAATAAGAGCCTTCATACTTACCTGCATAGATAAATCCAGAGTCTTTCAATGATTGCAGGAAACTCTGAACTCGATCGGTATGCCGTAATTCCGTTGTACGAATAAAATCATCGTTTGCGATATTTAGACTAGCCCAGTTGGGCTTCCAGGCATCTTGGACAAGGCGATCTACCCACGCTTGCGGAGTCGTATTATTTTCTTCAGCGGCACGCATGATTTTTTGACCATGCTCATCAGTTCCAGTTAGAAACCAGACAGCTTCACCTTTTTGACGATGCCAACGAGTTAAAACATCACCGGCTACGGTCGTATATGCATGCCCAATATGGGGTGCATCATTGACGTAATAGATTGGCGTCGTTAGATAAAAGGATTTGCTCACGAGCTCATCTTATTCGCATCAACGACGGCGGCATAAACTAAGCGCTTTGCTATGCCAAACTCTTGGGCAACCGATGCGATTGCCCCTTTTCGATCCATACCTGCGCCTTCAAATTCACGCACTCGTGCCACCATTTCTTCGGCAGTTGTGGCCGCGGAATCTTCTGAGGCGCCTGCGATAACGAGAGTGATTTCTCCAAGAACTTCGTTGGCATCTGCCCACGATGAAAGCTGCGCTAATGAGCCGCGAATCGTCTCTTCATATCGCTTAGTCATTTCACGGCAAATAGCGGCTTTGCGCTCAGCGCCGAAAACGCCAATGGCATCACCAAGAGAATCACCCAGGCGGTGAGGTGCTTCAAAGAAGACCATGGTTCGCTCTTCGTGTCGAAGTTTTTCAAAAGTTGAAATGCGAGCACCCGATGCTCGCGGCGGGAAACCCTCAAAAGTAAAACGATCCGTGGGCAGACCAGATAATGCAACGGCCATTGTCACCGCGCTCGGCCCTGGAATAACACTGACGTCGATTCCTAGTTCTATGGCATCGCGCATCAAACGAAATCCGGGATCGCTAATCGTCGGCATTCCGGCATCTGATAAAACTAAAACGGTGGCACCGCTTTGAAGCTCACTCAATAACTCTCGAGTGCGATCCTCTTCATTGCCCTCGAAAAATGAGAGAACACGCGCCGTGAATGTGGTTTCAATGTCTGCGCACAATCGGTGAAATCTTCGCGAATCTTCGGCGGCGATAATGGATGCGCTTTCAATGGCCGCTTTTAGGCGCGCACTTGCATCGCCGGGGTTTCCAAGCGGAGTCGCAGCCAATATAAGTGCCATAGGTCCATCATCTCAGTAATTTCACACTCTTATTCGCATACGATTGTGCACATGATCGCCGCGCTTGCTCCCGCTCTCATTGCAGTTTTCTCCTTGGCGCTGCGACTAATCAACCTATCTACCCCTAAGGGCTTTGTATTTGATGAGGTCTATTACGTCGATGGCGCACGAGATTTTTTGAAATTCGGCGTTGAAGTCACTGGCAACAAACCCGAGTTCATAGTCCATCCACCAGTTGGCAAATGGTTGATAGCTAGCGGAATAAAACTCTTTGGGGATAATGAATTTGGATGGAGATTTGCCACTGCAATTGTTGGTGTCTTACTCATTCTGCTCTTTGCCCGGTTGGTGCACGTTCTCTTTTTCTCTCCATTGCTCACGGCAATGGCCGCAGCCTTAATGGCGATGGATGGAATGATGCTTGTTCACTCCCGGACGGCGCTCTTGGATCTATTCTTAACTTTCTTTGTTCTCTTAGCGATCTATCTGTGGCACCGACAAAGACATTGGTATGCCGCAATCGCCATCGGTTTGGCGATGGGTACCAAATGGAGCGCCATATATTTCCTACTTGCAATGGCTCTCATTTCAATCTACAGAGTTTTTACATCCCACTCTGGGCGCGAAATAATTCGGCCCACAATAATTAAATTCCTTCAGTACGGGCTTCTTCCAATTGCGGTATATATCAGTACATGGACAGGGTGGTTTTTGAGTAAGCGAGGTTGGGATCGCCAATATTCAGAGAATGCCTGGTCTTCATGGTGGCACTACCACGCTGAGATGTTAGGTTTTCATACCGGCTTAACTGAAAAACATTCCTATCAAGCTAATCCCTGGAGTTGGCTCGTTATGGGTCGTCCAACGTCGTTCTTTTATGAATCCCCGCAAAACTGTGGTTCAAAAAACTGCGCACAGGAGGTTCTGGCGATTGGGACACCAATTCTCTGGTGGATTGGAACCATCGCGATAGCAGTGGTCTTTGGCTATTGGATCCACTCAATCGTAACGAAGAGGTTCGACAGCGTTCTCAATATCGTCGTTCTAGGTATTAGTGCAGGTTACTTACCCTGGTTCTTCTTTCAGAAAAGAACTGTCTTTACTTTCTATGCCGTTGTCTTTGAGCCTTTTATGTTGCTCGCCATTGTTTACTGTGCCAAGCTTTTATTAGATAGTTCCATGGCTCCTGCTGCATCCATGGGTATCGTCTCTGCACTTTTAATCTTGATTTTCCTTAACTTTATGTATTTTCTTCCATTGTTTACAGGAGAGGTTATTAACTATTCAGACTGGTTAAAACGTATGTGGTTGAGTTCGTGGATCTAACTACTCGTTAGAGGCTCGCGACTGGTTAAGGCGTTCTACTGTTTCATCAGCTAGTTGTTGGTCAAAGATTTCATCACGCGATGGCGATGCTGCGGCAAGGGCTTCACGCTCAAGGCGCTCCTGCTCATCGCTCCAAACACCAGGGGTTGTTAGATCGATTACTCGCTTGGGAACAATTGCCTTTGGAGCAACTACATATGTTGGTGCAGGAACTTCGGAAGGTTGCCATGAATTTCTAACCGATGCGCTTCCTTGAGGCAGTATGACAACGCCTTTTAGTTCGCGCTCAGATAATGGAATCCAATGTTCTTGTGAACTCTTTGGAGTAACTACTTCGACCAAGTTGGTTCCAGCGACTCCCGCTGTACGTCGATGCAACTGTTGAATGCGTCGATGCTGGATGCTATCGGCAACGGTTTGGCGACGAACATTTGCGATGTAGAGCAAAATTCCAGTCGCAGGAACGAGTGCATATAAGAATGGCATTGTGTTCATAAACCCACCTACAAGAGTTGTCGTTAATGAAAAAGTCAATATGACGAAGATGATCCGACGACGCATTAAGAGCTGTGCGATCTTAGCTTCGCGATCTAAATCAATGTGGTGTAGACCAGTGCTGTGATTACCATGCGGTGAGGAGTTGGCTACAACAGTCAGCGCAACTTTAAAACGTTCGACTGATTTACCGGAAAACTCGTTGCGGTCATGGATCCAGCGGGGTGCGAAATATGCGACCCACATACCAATGATCGCAATATAAATAAGTCCGGAAGCCATGATGTACAAAGATAAAGGAAGAATGATTACTTTTATGGGATTTAAACGCTACTTAATCGAGAGATTTTCCTTCACAAAACAGATATGGTCCCGCCAATCGCCATCAATATGAAGGTATCGTGCTCGATTTCCTTCGAATATATAGCCGGCCTTTTCGGCAACTTTACGAGAAGCGGCATTTTCGGGACGAAGATTTATCTCAATGCGATGTAGCGCTAGGGAAGTGAAAGCAAAATCCGTTAAAAGCTCTACTGCCATTGTTGTATAGCCTTTATTTGCATAGTTTCGGTCTATCCAATAACCGATATGTCCTCCACGCAAAGCTCCGTAAATTACCCCTCCCAGTGAGATTTGGCCGATCAAATTTCGCCCTTGCCAGATAGCAAAAGAGTAAGAACGGCCACTTCGAGCCTCACGATTGAGGGTCCGAACCATCTCAAAGTAGGAAGGCAATTTCTGTAAGTCGTCTTCATCATCGATAGTGGGGGTTGTAGCCTCCCAAGGAGCCAGCCACGTGCGATTTTCGGCGCGTACAGCGCTCCACTTACTACGATCGCGAAATCTAAGTGGCCGCAGAAATATTGCATCACCTGTAATTACTGTAGGCCAGTGCTCGTTCATGACTCTCTAAATGTATCTACGCTCAAGAATTACTACAGTGACTTCATCTCCGGCCGATAAATTCGTCTCCTTTTCGCCCACGGCGATAAAGGCGGTTGCATCTGAAAGTGTCGAGAGCTCCTCTTGATCCGTCAGGGGCATGACTGAAGTGGCATCTTCGGCAAGTGTTGCACGAATATAGGATCGCATTCCTGGAGCCGACTCAATCGCCTTTTCAAGCTTTGCTTTTACGGATGGGCGATGAATCGTTGCAGCACCCAGCATTGTGCGAATCATGGGACGTACGAAAAGTTCGAATGAAATATATGCCGCAATTGGATCTCCGGGCAGGGTGACCACTGGAATCTTGTCTGGGCCGATTTGTCCATAGTTATGGCGTCCGCTCATTTCAATGGCCATATCTATAGTTGTAATTTCGCCGAGGCGTGCAAGTGTGCGAGTAATGAGGTCAAAAGAGTCATCTTGACGCTCGCCGCTAATAATAATTAAATCAGCGCGTACTAATTGATCTTCAATAACACTTTGAAGTTCATCTTCATCATTTGGAATCGAGTGAACTCGATAGGCAACTGCTCCCACTTCGCGAACAGCCGTAGTAAGAAGCCAAGAATTAGTTTCGTACTCTTCTTCACCGGCCAGCGCCTTACCTGGCTCGACTAGATCTGGTCCAGCCGAGAGAACAACAACTCTTGGGTGGGGGCGGGTTGGCAAATGATCCAATCCAATCGAGGCGGCTAGGCCAATTTGGGTCGAGCGGATTCTGCTCCCCTCGCGTATGACTAGCCGCTCACCCGCGTAAATATCTGCAGACAGAGTGGCCCCGTGGGCATCAAGGAGTGGCATCTCAAAGGAGTCAAGCGGCTTACAGATTGCTAGCAGAGAGGTTAAAAACTCATCTACTCGCGTGTGCTCTGCCATAATCACACCATACTTGTTAGGCCGTACTTTCTTTGGGATTTAGGCCTGCGAATTACTGGGAGAAGTAGATGAATCAGAGCACAGTTAAGAAAGAGTTACGTGAGAGGTTACGTCGCGAGCGGATCCAAAAATTCATACCCTCGAATTTTAATGTTATTTTGCAGTCACCCGAAATTCTCGCTGCATCCACAATAGCCTCGTATTTTTCATATGGCGTTGAGCCAAGCACTACTGAAATCAATAAGGCCTTCCTTCGTGCTGGAAAACGCCTTCTGCTTCCACGTGTAAAGGGAGAGATTCTTGAGTGGATTGAATGGAAGGGCGATGAGAGCCAACTTAAAGTTACAAAAAAACTCTCTGAGCCAATCGGGGATCCAGTGACTGATTTAAGTGGCATCGATGTAATGGTTGTCCCCGCGCTACATATTGATCAGGAGGGTTTTCGATTAGGCCAAGGTGGAGGTTTTTATGACCGTGCCCTCGCGCATCTTCCTGGTTGGAAAATCGGATTAGTGCATGCCGGTGAATTAACGGGTCAAAGCCTGCCTCGCGAATCGCATGACATCGCGCTCAATGCCGCAGCAACACCATCGATTGTCGTTCGATTTAAAGCTTAAACTCTGGAAGATTGCGCGCCATAACAATTCGTTGAATCTGATTTGTGCCTTCATAAATCTGTGTCAGCTTTGCATCGCGCATCATTCGCTCAACTGGATAATCAGATACATATCCATATCCGCCAAGCACCTGAATCGCATCTTGCGTAACTTTCATCGCCATATCGCTAGTGAAACACTTGCTGGCGGCTGAGAAGAAACGCAAATCTTTTTCATTGTTCTCGCTTTTAACTGCAGCGGCATAAGTTAGTTGACGCGCAGCCTCTATATTCATCGCCATATCGGCCAACATAAACTGAACGCCTTGGAAATCAAAAATCTCTTTGCCAAACTGCTTTCGCTCATGCGAATACTGCGTAGCGACATCGAGTGCGCCTTGCGCTAATCCCAATGCCTGTGCTGCAATCGTGATCCGTGTGTGATCTAAAGTATTCATTGCAAGTGTGTAACCCGCACCAACTTCACTTATTCGACGATCATCACTTAATCGCACATTATCGAAGTAGACCTCGCGTGTTGGTGAGCCTCTAAATCCCATCTTCTTTTCGGGTGAACCAAAAGAGATACCGGGATCGGATTTTTCAACAATGAAGGCGGTAATACCTTTGGAGCCAAGAGTTGGATCCCCTTGCGCAATAACGGTGTAAAACTCGGATACTCCAGCGTTAGAAATCCACTTTTTGCTACCGTTAAGAATCCAACCATCACCATCTCGCACAACTTTGGTGCGTAGTGCAGATGCATCTGAACCAGCATCGGATTCAGAAAGACAGTAAGAGAAACCCTTTCCTGCAACTAATTGTGGGAGCCATCGGCTCTTCTGTTCATTACTTCCACCTAAAATCAAAGGCAATGAACCGAGCTTATTAACTGCAGGTATCAATGATGATGCACCGCAGACACGTGCGACTTCTTCAATAATAATGACAGTCGCTAATGCATCTGCGCCATCTCCGCCAAATTCTGTCGGTACATGTGCAGCGCTTAATCCAGCTTTTTGAAGTGCATCGGCGGCCTCTTGCGGATAGCGATGGGCCTCGTCCACGGCTTGTGCGAATGGGGCGATCTCTTTTTCAGATAAGGCGCGCACGCTGGCGCGCAGTTCTCTATATTCACTAGGTAAGGCAAATAGGTTTTCCATTAGGGTTCTTTTCTATCACGTTGGGCTAACTCTTGCAGATATTGGTTGTACTCAGCTAAATCATCGGGCAGGCCCATTGCTGCAGCCCTTGCGGTATTTCGATCCAAACGCTTTGCTTCGCGAGAATCATCTTTTACCCAGCTGATAAATGTTGCAACCAGGGCCAAGATGATTGGAATCTCCCCCATCGCCCAGCCAATTGATCCACCTAACTGTTGATCTGCCAGAAGGTCGGTCAGCCACGGAGTTTTAAGGGATGCAAAGTAGCCCTGGTCAATCAATGTTGTCGATGACATTAGGGCGACCGAGAAAAATGCGTGGATACTCATCGCTGCAAATACGATGACAATTCTTACCAAGTGCGGGATTCTCCGTGGATTTGGGTCGACGCCGATAATTACATGGAAGAAGAGAAGTCCGGCCAAAATGAAATGTATATTCATAAAGAGATGGCCGACATGGCTTTGCATCATTGATCCGAATAAACCAGTGAAGTACAAGGCAAAAAGCGAGCCATCAAAGAATGCCAGTGCAACGATTGGATTCGTGTAGAAAATTGCCAATTTGGAGTGCAGTGCGGCAAGAAGCGTTCCGCGAACTCCCCGTTCATCTTTAGTTCGTCCTTGCGGCAATGTTCGTAGTGCGAGAGTTATCGGAGCGCCGAGCACGATTCCAATCGGAGCAATCATCCCTAAAATCATGTGCGCAACCATGTGATATGAAAAGGCAAAGTGTGCGTACAGTCCAAGGCCACCGCTTGTTGCAAAATCAATCGCCGCAATGCCCAATCCAAATGCAACGCTGCGCCCTACAGGCCACTTATCGCCCCG
>CAXNOC010000013.1:0-24854 GCA_964203745.1 Candidatus Planktophila sp. | reverse complement strand
GAGAGCACTGACATTCTTGGCTACTCTGCGTAACCAGTGGAATCAGCCTTGAATACCGGGACTGTCATCCTCCTCGCCACTATCCCCCTCAACCATCTCCCCATGCAGCACCCTTGCAATCTCTCGAGTCCAGGCGTCCTGTTCTTCCTCGCTGAGTTCATAGAAATTAGCTGGGATCTTAAAGAAGTGTTTGCGCGGTTGTTTTTTATCATGTGTATCCATGATCATTCCCTTTCGTTTTCCCAGGGCCATATGCATCTGGGCCGCTCTTCCTGTAGGACCACCGTGAACGAAGTTACGGTTGGTAGATAATCTGCTATAGGACAGATGATTACCTTCTTGAGCTAGGTGAATTATAGCGGTGGCTACTTACATTTTTGGTTACGTAGTGTGACTATTCATGTCGCGCAGTAAAAGCGAAGTAGCCCCACGCGACGAACTGAGGGGCTACTTAGAGTGTGCACCACTGGCGGGGATCGAACCCGCGACCTTGCGTTGAGTCACAACCACGCTCTATCCACTGAGCTACAGCGGTACACAGGCAGGAACTTAAACGAAGGCTGAACTTATTGGTTTCGAAATAGTTTCGGTTGTGGATACAAATGACGTGATAATAATTAGGGACTTCGTCAGAGTGCGCTCGTGCTATATTTAAAGTGTTGAGTCACAACGCTTGATATATCCAAGAGTTACAGAGCAAAAGCCCCCCGTAGATTAATCTCTGTGGGGCTTTTGTATGTACTGCTTACGGTTTAATCATCATCGCTTTGAACGATGCAAAAAGGATGTCCGATTGGATCTAGGTACACCCTGAACCTATGTGGTCGCACTTGGTGGCTTGCTTTGTGGGCACCGATTGCCGGCAGTTTCTTCTCGGTGATATCTAAATCGCGGGCGTGAAAATCTATATGCGCTTGTTGCGGAACATCTCCGTTTGGCCATGTGGGGGCTTTGTAGTTATCTATCTTTTGAAACCCCATCATGGTGCGCCCTGTTAAATCGTGGAGCTCTAACCACTCGCAGGTTTCCTCCGTCTCGCCCTCTTCGAAGGGCTGCACGCGCCAGTCGGTAATCTGCGAATAGAAGTCGGCAAGGCGCCAGGGATTTGGGCAATCCAGCGCGGTGTATGCGTAATGGGCGATTGGCATGAGGGCTCCTCACTGTTTTCTTAATGTAAAGCGTACTCCCGCGCAAAAGCAGTTGCTAGACAGGGCGGGGGAAATTAGGGTCGAACGACCAGGCGCACAATATCTTCGGGTGTGGCACCTTCGCGTAATTCAACGCTGACGTTTGTCGGAATTGAATTAATCTGCGCCGCGGCAAGCATCGCCAACTGGGTTGCGATCTCGGTCATCCAGTACATCGCACCAGGGCCTGCGCGATCTAGAATCCGCTGTGCCTGGGCAAGGCGGGCGTCGGAGAATTTTTCGGCATCGTTCTTCTCATCATTGATAAGGTCTAGTAGAAAGCCTTTGATCTCAAGGCCTATCCCCGTTGCATCATTTGAGTTTTCGATGAGCTCTTTGAGCTCGGCATCTAGGCCGCGGGGCTTGCGGGTGCGTTTCTTACGGTTAAGGAATAGGTAGATCAGAACTGTCATAAGGAATATTTCGAACATATCGCCAAACTACTCTCAGTGACTGACAATGTCAGCCTGGCGTGCGGTGACTTTAGAACTACTTGGACGTAATTATTTACCTATGGCGACCGAGTAGGTTTCGAAGTAGCTGCCTAGGAAACAATCAAAACTGCGCTCACCCTTATTAAAGGCTGCAGCGGTCGCGGGCATACCCGTGAAACTTGCATTGGCAAAAATGGCCGTTGATTTGCTAGAAAGCCCCTTCATAATTGCGACGACTTTGTCATTGCACATCTGATTTGCTTCATCTTGAACTTTGACTGCGTTGTAACTACTCGCACTTAAATCACCCTGAAAAACTACCTGCCAGTGATGCTCTGATGTGCAGGCGACGCTTTTGATCATTGATGAGCCCTGCGCAGTAGGAAGTGTTGAAAAACAATCCCCTAATTTTGTTTGGAAGGTGCCAACCTCTTGGGTCACTTCGGTCTTTGGAGTTGGCGTTGGCGTTGCCGTGATTGTCGATGAATTTATTTCACCTGATGCGTTCCAGACATTTAAACCTACGGCTATTGCAATTGCTAGGCTAAGGACGGCCGCACCGGTAAGAAATCTCTTCATCGACGCCACCTAAAAGATTGGAGAGTGGTTCTCTCAATCTAATAATTTTAATGAGCGCTTAGAATTTACTAAGAGAGATAACCCCAGTTAGCGAAATCTCACTTTAATTGTCGCGAACTTCTGGTGGCATAGCTTTCTTAGAGTATTCGGCCCAATTTGTCTCGAGAGCCTCAATAAGTTGTAAGACAAAGAGAGGTGAAATATTTACTCGAGATACGACGACGCCATTTGCACCCTCTGGAGAGAAATCAAGTCGTGCAAAATCGATTGTAAATTCGTAGTCGCTATGTTTAATCGCGGCGAAATTCGCCCACACTCCCCCAACGTCCTTTAAATCTAAGTGAAGGTTTAATCCAGGGCTCTGCTCATTATTATCCATACGTTCAATATTACAGGTGAGAAATGAAGACGCGCTAGGCCAGATCTTGTTTCTAAAGTAATAGCGCCATCTACTTTTACAGGTAAGCAAGGGATGCATATAATTTCGGCATGAGCCTATTTAGTGATAGAACACAGAGCGCACTATTGGTAATCGATGTGCAAAATGGCGTGGTAGATGATGCCTTTTCGCGTGATGCGATCATCGGACATATGAAGGATGTTGTCGAAAAGGCGAGGGTACATAACGTCCCCGTGATTTGGGTCCAGCATTCTGACGAAGAGCTCGTGATAGATAGCTTTGAATGGCAGATTGTGCCTGAATTAGTGCCACGCAGTGATGAGAAGATCGTTCGGAAACTATTTAGAAACTCCTTTGTTGAAACCGATCTTGAAGTGATTCTTCAGGCCCTGAATGTCGCCCACCTGTATATCTGTGGGGCGCAGACAAATAACTGTGTTCGCCATACCTGTCACGGCGCCCTTGAGCGCGGCTATGACATCACGTTAGTCAGTGATGCTCATACAGCATCTGGGTATGACTGGAAAGGGCACACCATCGATGCCGAAGATGTGATCAATGAGCAGAACGATAATTTCTCGGGCTTTGCAATGCCTGGTCGTAAATCTTTCGTTGTTGAGAGCGCCTTAATTACTTTCTAAATGTCGGTGTTAAGACGCCTAAATCTAACACTCGCTCAATTTGGGCAAGTGCTGTAATTAATCCAAGCTCATCATGGGATCTAGCCACAACTCCGACCCCGACTGGCAGGCCGTCAACGATTCCCATGGGAACTGTTCCAATCGGAGCTCCGCTAATGGCCGGTGCCATGGTGATCCATGAGTTATCACCGTAATCATCGCCTTTGCCGAGTGTGCTCACCCAGGCAGGTGAATATGTTGCACCGATTAATACATCTACCTCAGCTAATCCTTTAGCCAGTGTCTTCTGTGCCCAGGCTAAGTTGCGTGCACGCTTTGCTTGATAAGCACCATTTCGCCCGCCCAAGGTAAGGGCTTTATCAAATAACTCCTGGGAAAAGTATGCAAGTTCGCTCTCTTTGTGAGCGCGGTTAAATGCCACAACATCGGCTAAGGATTTAAGTGTCGTATCTGCGCGAACAGTTAAATATGCACCCATGTCATCGAAGAGTTCATGTAATAACACCTCGTACTCGTCATTTCCAGTCTCATCACTCGGAGCCTTTAACTCAACATCTATTAACGTGGCATTTGTCTTTGATAGCGCAGTTATCAAAGCATCAAAGACTGCATCCGTTGCGCTATGCCCAGTTAGCCAAGAGGCTACGACACCGATTCTTAAAGTTCTTGTGTCATCACTTGACGCCACTAATCCCGTTGTAGCGCTCATGATTTCTAACAAGAGCGCGGCATCTTTTACCGAACGCGCCATCGGGCCAGGTGAATCTTGATTGGCGCTAATTGGTATAACACCTTGTGTTGGAACTGTCCCGACCGTTGGTTTGATTCCAACGCAGCCGTTTAGGGACGCAGGACAGATGATCGATCCATCGGTCTCTGTACCAATTGCTAACGTGATGAGTCCTGCCGCAACTGCAGCGCCAGAGCCTGAAGATGAACCGCCTGCGCTGTGTTCGTGAATCCATGGATTTGCTGTCAGTCCACCGACGGCCGACCAACCGCTTGTCGAAGAAGTTGAACGAATATTTGCCCACTCTGAAAGATTTGTTGCGGCAATAATGTTGGCACCAGCCGCGCGAAGTCTTTTTACTAACTCTGAGTCTGCAACAACGGGGTGATCCAGTAGCGCCATTGAACCTGCAGTACCCGGCAAGCCAACTGCTTCGATATTATCTTTTATAACTATGGGCAGACCAGCAAGAGGTGAATCTAAATCGAAGTCTCGAGTTGCCATATTTGGGGCAAGAGCGATAACTGAATTGAGTTCATAACCGGTTGCATCAACCTCTTCAATACGGTCGATGGCCAAAGCTGCAAGGGATGCAGAGGTTGCCTTACCGGTCTGCAGATCTGTGATTGAATCAAATGCAGAGCGCGCAAAAACCATAGGTGAAGGTTAGTGCTGCTTAGTTAGATAAGGCGGTATCCGACTGCTCGAACTGCCGAAATCGCACGTGGTCCCCCGGCGTTGAGTATCTTTATGCGCAAACGTGAGGCATGAGTATCAAGTAAATGGTCGCTAGTGAACTCAGCTGAGATTCCAATGGCATGACTTACTTGTGCGCGAGTGAAGACTCGATTTGGCTCTTCCATCAAAAGATGAATGAAATCAAACTCAGTACGTGTGATTGGAACGAGCTTGTCTCCGACTCTTAGTTCGCGAGTGAGTAGATCAAGGGTTAGATCAGAGGCTTTGAGAATTGTTGGTTTTTCAGAGCCGTTGCTCTTCTTCGTGCGAAGTTGATTAGCAACTCGAAGACCTAATATCGTCTTTGAGACAGGCTTTGTGAGGTAGTCATTTGCCCCAGCGGCCAGGCACATCGCCTCATCAATCTCATCCTCACGAACCGTAAGCATAATTATTGGAACTTCAGAAATCTTTCGAATCTCACGACAGACTTCAAGACCATCGGGCTGACCGATACCTATATCAAGAATAATTAGATTAGGCTTTTCACTGGCCAACTTCACCATAGCCTCGAGTGCATTAACAGCTTCAATCACCCGGAAATCCTGGCTCTCTAAACTTAGTCTTACGAATGCACGAACATCGGCGTTATCATCGACTACTAAAACTAAGTCTCTCACCTACTTCTCCTTCAACTCATGTAACTCGGTTAGATTCCCTCTTAAAACACTCAATAAGTTATTCTTACGAATAAGAATCTCACTATCTTGCGCTCTATCACTACTTTTGAGCCAGGTTTCGAAATCTGCGATCGCTAAACCTTGCTCTTCTAAATCATAAAACCCTAAGACGCCGCGCATCTCATGAGTAATACTTTCCAACTCACTAAGCGTACAGGTTTCTAACGCGACTATTGCGCGATGTAGTACTCCTGATTTTCGCCCCTGAATAAATTCATCAATCTCAGGATCGAAAACTGGTACTTCAACTTTAAATGTTGTTCCAACATCGAGAGTTGATTCAACGGTGATACTCCCGTGATGTTCCTCAATTATTCGTGACACTATCGCTAAGCCAAGACCTGTACCGACTATTTCACTATTTCTAACATTGCTTGCTCTAAAGAAACTTGAAAAGACTTCATCTATCTCATCTTTAGGGATACCAACTCCGTTGTCGCTGATAGAGATTCGTAGCATCTTTGAAAGCTGGTTGGAACTTCCCTCCTCAATGAAGATGCGTACAACGCCGCCGGGCCTGCTGAATTTAATAGCATTGCCTACAAGATTTGTTAAAACCTCTATGAACTGATTTCTATTTGCAAGAATCTCAGTTGCCACTCCCTCTTGTGCCTTAAACTCTATTGAAACATGTGCCGCCTCTGACAATGGGGTAAGGGCAAGAATAGCGTTTTCAGTAACCTCTTTAAGATCCACCTCGGTCTTTAGAAGTCCAGAAGAAGTTGACTCCAAATTTGTAAGCGAGAGAATATCTTCAACTAAGTTTAATAAATTATCTGAGTTGCGCTCTAAGATATGTACGATCTTGGAAAGCTCTTCGTTATTAACACCCCCGAGTTTATCTTTCAGAATATCTATATAGCCTACGATTGATGTAAGCGGAGTACGTAGCTCATGATTAACCGTTGAAATGAAGACATTCTTGCGCTCATCAAGTAGCTCAAGTTGGTTTACTATCTTTCGTGACTCCGCCAATTGATCGATAGCCTCGCCAATGAGTAATAGCTGCTGCGAGTTTGCCGTTGAATTTCGACGGAATTGACGGCTAAGTGTGTAAATAAATGAGCCGAAGAGCATCAGAGACAATCCAAAAAATAGGTAGAGCACAAAGATAAGGCGGTCGGCTTTAAACTGACGTTGCGCTGCCGACTCGTCCAAGACATCATGCAAGGCATCCTGATAGACGGCAACAAGGATGCGTGTCTCAAGAAGCATTGCATCTACGAACTCCTTTGACGCAGCTCGTAATTTCTGGCTCTCTTTTTTGGTAAGAAATCCAGGTTGAGTGCTTGCTAGCAACTCATCCGAGAGGGCGAGATTTTCAAAGTAACGCTGAGAGAGTTGATTCCCGATGGTTAGTTTTGATGAGGTTATGACATTCAAGCGCTGGGCTAAGAGAGCTCTAGCGATCTGAACTTCTCGTCGCTCGATGTCTCCGACCAACCATTGCGTATATCTTGTTGTATAGGCAAGCGACTCTCGCTGAACAACTATCAAAGATGTAGAAGTAAGTTCAGCCGATGAAAATAGCGTGACATCTTTGGATGCGCCCCGAGAAATATCTCCTGAGAAGACGGCAAGTGCTACTAATGTCATTACGACGGCGGCAAGAAGCACCAGCTGAATGGCGGTTAGTTTAAAACCTGCCTTAAACTCTGGGATCGCAAATTTGGAGTTAGGCAGCTTTATGGACCTTAATACTACGCAGCGACCAATTCCAGGCGCTTAAATTCTTTGACCAAGAGCTAGTGCTTGCGTAAATGAGTCGCAGCGGCCCGCCCTGATTGTAAGGAATATCTTTTCCGAATCGGGCTATGGCGATATATGCCTTGGCCTTACTAAAGTTTGCCGATTTTTCAGAGAATATATAGTCATTTAATGCAATCGTATCTATAGTCACCGAAGAGGAAATTGAACTCTTACCTAAGAAATAATCTAAGGGAATAACGGTAAAACTCTGCCTCTTTTGAACGAAAGGCTCGTAAATTGAAATAATGCTTGACTTTATTTTTAAGAGGTCATTCTTTGAATAATTAATTGATTTCTTCCCATTAGTGACGGTAAAGATCGTGGCGGTAGCGGGCAGTGGGTCGATATTTGTGCCACCATATGGATTAGATGTATCTGCCATTAATCGTGAAGTTGCGATATTTAAACCCTGGGCTGATGACGTGGATCCATAGCCTAACGTCACTACCATTAGCGTAATTCCTAGGGATAAGGCTACTCGTAGGGTTTTCGCTCTGCTCATTTTATACCTCTTTCAGTTGTAGCAGTAAGTCAACTTCGGCCAGGATCTTCTCTCTTTTGAATGGCTTTACGATGTAGGAGCTTGCGCCAATTTCATATGCTTTCTTAATATCTGCATCGGCGGAGTTGGCCGTTAACATCACTACTGGAATGGTGGAGATTTCGTTATCTACATTTTGGCGAATAACCTTAAGTACATCCAAACCAGAGATCCCGGGCATTGTTGTATCTAGCAAGATTAAATCTGGTCGTTCGGCCTTGAGTTTAGCCAAACCTTTTTCTCCATCTTCGCCTTGTATGACGTGCTTGCCATCTTTTTCAAATATGTATTCAATTAGATCTCGGATATCAGCATTGTCATCGATGACGAGAATTCTCTTCTTATCTCCAATCACTTCTACCCCCCTCACTGTGGTCATCGAACGAGTTAATCGTTGCAGATAACGTGATGAAATCTGGAGGAATATATTCAATTCCTCAAGGGTGCTGACTTTAGTGAAGTAAATGCGAGGTTCACGTGATATAAACGAGGGGCTATCCACTCTTTTTGGTAGGGAGAGTGATTTGTTAACTCAAAAAGCGTTGGTGCTTATCGATTATTTAATCGACGATCCAGGTATCTCCGGAGTGAAGAAGTTTTTCTAAATCTCCGTCGCCTTGTGATGCGATGATTGATGACAACTGATCATTAACCATTGCAGAATACCCAGGACGTTCTACATTTCTAAATATTCCAATTGGTGTATGTTCTAAATCAGAGCCCGATAACCTTGATAGAGCGAATGCATATGTTGGATCTGGGTCATGGGCATCGTGAATAACTAAAGCGGATTCATCAATGGATGAGAGCTCTACTATTTTTAATGTCGCCCCGTCACGGATAACGCCATAGGTTGAGGATTCAATCGGCTGCCCGTGGACCATTTGAAGAAGTGAGCCCTCTTTAGTTTCATTATCTTTAACTTGATCAAATGCACCGTCATTAAAGATTGGGCAGTTTTGATAAATCTCAATAAGTGCCGAGCCTTTATGGGCGGCGGCTTGGCGAAGAATTTCAGATAAGTGCTTGCGATCGCTATCGATAGTGCGTGCAACAAAAGTCGCCTCTGCGCCGATTGCAAGTGATACTGGATTAAATGGTGTATCCAATGATCCATAAGGGGTCGACTTTGTAATCTTTCCCTGCTCACTCGCCGGTGAGTATTGACCTTTAGTTAGTCCATAAATGCGGTTGTTAAATAATAAAATCTTGAGCTCAACGTTGCGACGAAGAGCATGAATTAAGTGATTGCCACCGATCGATAGAGCATCACCATCTCCGGTGATGACAAAGACGGTTAAGTCAGGTCTGCTGATCGCAAGGCCTGATGCAATTGCAGGTGCACGGCCGTGAATGGAGTGCATTCCGAATGTGTTGAGATAGTAGGGAAAGCGTGATGAACAGCCAATACCTGAGATAAAGACGATATCTTCGCGAGGGATTCCAAGCTCTGGCAGGAATGACTGCATCGTAGAGAGCACTGAGTAATCACCGCAGCCTGGACACCAGCGAACCTCTTGATCGGATGTGAAATCCTTCTTCGTTAATGCGAGATCAGTCATTGTGAAGTACCCCCATCGCAGCTTCAACTAATTCGGCCGTAGTAAATGGCAGACCGCGCACCATGTTGTATCCGACGATATCTTTTAGGAACTTGGATCTAAGCAGCATCGCCAGTTGACCTAAGTTCATTTCGGGGGTAATTACCGTCTCGTACTTCTCAAGAACTGCGGCTAAGTTTTTAGGGAATGGATTGATGTACTTAAGGTGGGCTTGGGCGATTTTTTCACCGTTGCTACGCAGTGTTTCAACTGCCGAAGCGATGGGACCATATGTTGATCCCCAGCCGAGAAATAGAACCTTCGCATCGGCCCCTGGATCATCGACCTCAAGATCTGGAACTTCAATGCCATCGACCTTGGCCTGGCGAGTACGGACCATAAAATCATGATTGGCGGGCTCGTAATTAATCTCTCCAGTCTTGTCCTGCTTTTCAATTCCTCCGATGCGGTGTTCGATTCCCTTAGTGCCAGGTATCGCCCAAGGGCGTGCGAGGGTTTCAGGGTTACGTAAATACGGCAGGAAATCCTCTTGGCTCTCGGCAAACTGAACCGATAAATCTGGCAACGTTGCGACATCTGGAATCTTCCATGGCTCTGAACCATTGGCGATATATCCATCGGAGAGTAAAAATACTGGAACGCGATACGTTGTTGCGATTCGAACCGCCTCCATCGCCATGGTGAAGCAGTCACTTGGTGTTGACGCTGCAATAACGGCAGCTGGTGATTCGCCATTTCGTCCAAACATCACTTGTAGTAAATCTGCCTGTTCAGTCTTAGTTGGTAATCCTGTAGATGGACCGCCACGTTGCACATCGATAATGATGAGTGGGAGCTCCAACATGACGCCAAGGCCAATCATCTCGCTTTTAAGAGCGATTCCTGGGCCCGAAGTTGTTGTTATTCCAAGTGCTCCCCCGTATGAGGCACCAAGGGCAGAGCCGACAGCAGCGATCTCATCTTCGGCTTGAAAGGTTATGACGCCAAACTTTTTGTGTTTGGAGAGTTCATGCAAAATATCCGATGCGGGAGTGATGGGATATGAACCCAAAAATAACTTTAGCCCGCTCTGTCTTGAAGCTGCGATAAGGCCATATGCAAGTGCGATATTGCCGCCGATATTTCGATAAACACCGGGTGACATATGGGCTGGGGCGACTTCATAGGAGGTTGCAAAATCCTCGCTCGTTTCGCCGTAGTTCCATCCAGTGCGATAGGCGATTAAGTTCGCCTCCAAAATATCGGGCTTCTTGCCAAACTTTGCCTTTAAGAAGGCCTCGGTTGCCTCAGTTGGGCGGTGATACATCCAGGAGAGCAGGCCGAGGGCAAACATATTCTTTGCACGCTCTGCCTCTTTACGAGATAGAGGAAGTTCGGCCAAGGCCGCCACAGTCATAGACGTAAGTGCAACGGGATGAATTTTATAACTACTCAACGTGCCATCATCTAAGGGATTACTGTCGTATCCGACCTTAGTTAAGTTGCGAGTGGTGAACTCATCCTTATCGACGATGATCGTTGCACCTCGTGGAATGTCTTTAATGTTTGCCTTCAGCGCTGCAGGGTTCATTGCCACTAAAACATCAGGGGCATCCCCTGCCGTTAATACATGGTGATCGGCAAAGTGGAGTTGAAAAGATGAGACACCGGGCAGAGTTCCCTGAGGTGCACGGATTTCTGCGGGAAAGTTCGGCAGGGTTGATATGTCATTTCCTAAACTGGCAGTATCCATCGTGAAGCGATCACCAGTTAACTGCATTCCATCTCCGCTATCGCCGGCAAATCTGATAACTACGGATTTTACGGCGATAGTTGGTTTGCTCATGTGTTACATCTTGCCACTGTGAGGGCTTCTGGTCAGTAGTTTTTGGCTATCTCTTGGAACACGTTTTGTATACCGTGAGAGTTAGCCCCGTCAGGGGCGGTTATCTCTTAAAGATTTTTCGAGCCGCCCGAGAAATCTGTTTACCTAAGCGTGCGCTCTGAGATAGGAGTGAGACCCGAAGGACCCGGTCCTTGGCTGGTTCATCTGGTGTGACTACATCTCGAAGTGATGGTGAATTTTGGTCGAGTGAATCGGCGATGAGCTCAATATTTGCCGCCATAGAAATTCCGCGAACAATCTGTTCTTGGTCAACATCTTTAGCATCTGCAATGAGTGTTTCAGCCAAGGCCGAACCTGCCTCTCTGGCATCGGTTGTAGCGCTTTGATGAGAATCATCCGAGCTCTCAGTTTCATCATCGAACTTGGAGGAGATGGCATAACTGGCTGCAGATAGGGCGACGGCGATCGCCTTTTGAGTTGAATCGGCGATGCCACCACTCACAGCTGAGTCAAAGAGCGTGCGTGCAATCGTGCGAATCTCCACGACAGTGTGTTCAAGGGCGATGCCTTGAATGTATATCTCCTCGGCCTCATCTTTTTTAGCAGTTGGGAACCAACGCGCATGTCCCCGTGCTTCTACCGATTGAGCACGGATTATTGGAATCTCCTCATTGAGAAGGCGCGCCTTCGCTAGCCAGTTTCCAGCCTCCTTTTGTGAGTAGCCCGTTGCGACGCCTTCCGACATTGTTGCCAGCAAAGCGGCGGCTTTTTCGCTCACTTTCTTAATCTGATCTAAAGAACGTCCTACTGGAGTTTTGTGATGTGAAAAATATGAAAAGAAGATTGCAATTGCCGCACCTATTAGTGTTGATGCTAACCGGTGTACTGCAGTGCTCTCAGATAGACCAGGGCCAATAACAATCAGAGCGGTCACCGGGACATTTATCGATGCAACCTCACCTAAGTGAAGTGCACGGGAAATGACGGCGCACATAATGACTGTGATTCCGACCGAGATAAAACCAAAGTCAAAGAGAGCAACGGCAGTTAATGCAACAGTTGCACCAATCGCTGTTCCAACTATCTGGCCAAAGCCTTCGCGTAGCGATTTATGGAGCGAAATACGGATAGATAAGGTACAGACAATTGCTGCGACAACACCGCCATTTTTTACAAGTAAATCTCCGACTTGCCATGCCGTTGCCCCTGCTAGACCGGCGACGAATATCTGCCTGACCCAGGCTTTACGCTGTGAAAAGAGGGCGATAACCCCTTTTACTATCCCTACTTTTTCGCTCATGATGGCCCCAGTCTACCCAGTCCACTTGCCTAGTTATGATTGCGGCATGAGGAAATCCATCGCAATCACTCTCTGCATAGTATTTCTCTCAACGATACCTGCGATTGCGATGGGTTCGAGTGATAAGTATTCAGATGCTCAAACGGGTCTTACATATACGGTCTATAAGCCCAGCAACACTTTAGGTTTATCCGGCAGTGATTTCCAATTAATTGACTGTGGCGAGGATTCCGAGCAATGGATTTATGCAAAGTACGGCGGAACGAAGCGTTACTTAGAGATCATGCAGACAATGGCAGGGGTCAAGTGTTCAGATCCTGGTCTTGCAAAACAGCTCAGAAACGTAAAAATCAACGGCGTTAGCGCCAAGCTATATGTTTACTGCGATCCAACAAAACCAGCCTCGGCTGCTAAATGCACAACTGCCGATATCGCCCGTGTTGGTGGTTATTTCATCTTTACAAATAAAGCGGCGAAGAATTTGGAGCCCACCGAAATCCAAGTGCAAGTACTCGGAGGGATCACTTACGCACAGTTGCTCAAAGTTGCTAAATCTCTAAAGATTGCTACGAAGAAAGCCTAAAGCCTGCATTATTTTTTACTTCTTAGGGTGGGCCAATAGCCAATCCATTACTTGCAAACCGAAGCTTGAATCCACAACCGGACCGTGAGTTCCGCCTTTAATACTCCATAGTTCAACAGTTGCTGTAGGACATGAATACACAGATGGCCTTGTCTCTGCTCCTTCAATGCTGACAACTAAATCAAAGGCAGGGCTAATTGTTGGCGTTAGTGAGCACTTATCTATCTCCGCCCACCGCTTTACGCTTTGCTCAGCGCCTGTATAGAGGTTACTAAAAATAAAGCCGCCGGAATAGTTGATGGTTGCATCATCTGTTCCATGAATGTGTAAAACACTTACCGGGGTTGTGGCACCACAGGAGGCTGGATCAATATCCATCGCACCGGCAAGACCTGCAATCGCAGCAACTGTCTCTGGATGCGAGCAGGCAAATTTATAGCTCATGAAGTGGCCATTTGAGTGACCGAAAACGTAGATGCGTTTCGGATCTACCGAAGCTTTGCTTGATATCTCATCGACTAATGATTGAATGAAGGCGGCATCATCGACGGGATTGTTATTGAAATTACAGCAGACCTTAGATGCGTTCCAAAACTGGTAACCCTGCGAATCAGGTAGGCCATCGGGGGCGGCATAGATAACGCCACGCTCCTGTGCGGCAACATCCATTTTCGCGAATTTCTCGTGGTTTAAACTTGTGCTCATATATCCATGTAAATCAATCAATAGTGGAGCTGGAACATCTCGTGAGTAACCAACTGGCAGAGTCACGAAAGTGGCCCTATCCCCACCGACAATAAATGATGAGCTCTGTTCGAACTCGATCGAAGTGAGATCTCGACTAACAGGGCTATTGAATGCAATAAGTGCGCTCACAACTACTAAAACTATTGCCGTTGCAGCCGAGAGCTTTATACCTAATCGCTGTGGCAGTCCACCTATGTTGCTAGCGATATCTTGAGGCAAATCTTTAATTACGTTAGCAAAGTGAAATGCAACGCCAAGCATCGCCCCAACGGCCAAAACCCACAGCGGTGGCGTGCGATCGACTGCATAGAAAATAGATGCAGGAAGCGCCGCGCATGCCACGGCATATGGCAGTGGTGAGAAAGGAGAGAACTTAAAGTAAAAGTTATAGGCGATTCCACAGCCAACACCCAAGAGATAGACGGATCCACCCTTGAGGCCGAGCGGACCAATCAGGTTGGCGATTACGGCCAAGGGCAAGAGAATGAAAGTAGCTCTACGAAGTTGGTGCGTTGTAATCGTGCCGGCAACCAGTGGCTTATTGCTGCGATTATGTTTTACATCATCGCCATAGTCATATAGATCATTGCTCCAACCAATAATGAGTTGGCCTAAGAAGACGGTAAATGCGATTACATATGCTGGACCTTCCCACCACAATCGCGTGGAGAGTAGAAATGAGATGCCCGTGATAAGCATGGTGGGACCAAAGTGGGCCGCCTTTAAATATGCTTTTATTTTCATAGCTCTGTGGGCAAGTAGTGTTTGGCAACGCCATCTCTCGCAAAGGCGAGAAGAGTCAATCCGAATTCAGCCGCCAAATCCACAGCTAGTGAGGTTGGAGCGCTAACCCCAACGATTGCAGAAATTCCTGCGCAGATTGACTTCTGTACTAACTCATAACCGATCCGACCAGATACAACTAAGGTCCAGTCAGCCAATGGAATCTTGCCGTCTATTAACGCTGCGCCAATAACTTTATCGACTGCGTTATGGCGACCAACATCTTCGCGCACCCATGCGACCTGCCCTTTAGGATCAACTAGCAATGCTGCATGCAAGCCACCTGTTTTTTCAAAGATGCGCTGGCGACCCTCGAGAAGTAGAACCATCTGTGCTAACTCTTGAATGGAGTGAGAGGATGAAGAAACTTTCTCAATTCCGCGCTTGTGCAAATCGCTTATATTTGTTGAACCACATACTCCACAGGCGGAGGTGATTGTAAATCGCCGCTCCAAAATCCGTATCGACTCTTGTGAACTCTGTGCCACTTCGGCGATGACAACATTTGCCCTCTGGCGCAAAGAGAGTGATTTATCGGCGCATACCTTTACACTCACCAACTCATCTGAGCTTTTGAGAAAGCCTTCTCCCCATAAAAATCCCGCCGCAAGTTCAAGATCATTGCCTGGCGTACGCATAGTGATTCCTAGCTGCTCCTCTTTATCTCCGCGTTTAATGCGGATTTCAAGGGGCTCCTCGACTACGACCGAATCCGAGGTTGCTTCCGGTGAATCTGTTTTTTGTACTCTTACCTTTGCTATCGATGAAGGCGCAAGCTCATCACTTGGCATGACGATAGAACTCAATATTCTCTGCAGGAAGTGGAACCTTCCCTAAGATTAAATCAGCGGCCTTTTCAGCCACCATCATGACGGGTGCGTAGATATTTCCATTAGTGACATATGGGAAGACCGATGCATCGGCGATTCGAACTCCTTCTACTCCGTGGACTTTCATTGTCGTTGGATCAACTACTGACATCGAATCGGTGCCCATTTTTGCTGTGCAGGATGGATGCAGGGCGGTTTCGGCATCTTTTCGAACCCACTCAAGGATTTCAGAGTCAGTGGTAACCGCGGTCCCTGGTGATGATTCGCCTGCGTTGTAATCATTCATCGCCGGTTGCGTCAAGATTGTGCGTGCTACTTTAACGGCTTCAATCCATTCGCGACGATCTTGATCGGTAGATAGATAGTTGAACTGCATCGCTGGTTTATCAAAGGGATCTGCGCTCTTAATCTTTAGCCACCCGCGTGAATCTGAGTACATAGGACCAACGTGGACTTGATAGCCATGCCCGCGCGTATCTCCCGTGCCGTCATAGCGAATTGCAAGTGGTAAAAAGTGAAACATTAAATTTGGATATGTAACATCTTTGTTGCTTCGCGTGAATCCACCGGCTTCGAATTGATTGGTGGCACCAGGGCCTTTACGAAAGAAGAGCCATGCTGCACCAATAAATGGGCGGCGCCAGAACTGAGTGATTGGCTGCTGAGTAACTGGCAACTTACATTTATATTGAACATAGACCTCGAGGTGATCTTGCAGATTTGCACCAACTCCAGGCAGGTTGTGCACCATCTTTATTCCAAGAGGCGTTAAATCTCTTTCATTGCCGACGCCTGATAGTTGCAGGATCTGAGGAGTATTGATAGCTCCCCCACATAGGACGACTTCGCGTGAAGTGAAAACCTTCTTCTTACCCGCGATCATTACTTCTACACCCGTTGCAACCTTTCCTTCGAAGAGAATCTTGGTGACATGAGCGCGTGTCTTAACGGTCAAGTTACTTCGCTTAAGGACTGGGTAAAGGTAAGCGCGCGCTGCACTTAAGCGCCGACCTCGGTAGACATTGCGATCAAAGGCGGCAAATCCCTCTTGGCGATAACCATTGACATCATCGGTGCGTGGATAGCCCGCCTGCTCAGTTGCTTTGAAAAACGCTGCAAATAGTGGGCCTTTAACTGGGCCGCGCTCTAGTTTTAGTGGACCGTTATTTCCGCGAAAGACATTGCTCTGATCGGCTAAACAGTTCTCCATCTTTTTAAAGTATGGAAGACAGTGGGCATAATCCCAACTACTCATGCCGGCATCGTGTGACCAGCGCTCGTAATCCATTGGATTTCCGCGCTGCCAAATCTGACCATTAATCGATGAGGAGCCACCTAATACTTTTCCGCGGGCGTGATAAATGCGGCGATTGTTCATATGTGGTTCAGGCTCAGACTCATACATCCAGTCGTAATACTTATTGCCAATTGGAAAAGCTAAGGCGGCGGGCATATGAATAAAGACATCCCACTTGTAATCTCGGCGTCCCGCCTCGAGTACTAAGACTTTGTGTGATGGATCCTCGCTTAATCGATTGGCCAATGCACTGCCGGCCGATCCTCCACCGACGATTATGTAGTCATACTCCGCGCTCATGTAGTGCACTCTACTAATAAAACAGCGCCCGCACTAAGTGATTTCTCACTAAGTACGGGCGCTGCCATTACTTATTTTTTAGATTACTTACCGAGCCAAGCGTTGACCTTGTCTGGGTTAGCATCGATCCACTTTTGAGCAGCTGCTGCTGGCTCCATGCCGCCTTCAATATCGGCGGCTACTGAGTTCTGATCAGCATTTGTCCAACTAAAGTTTGTAACGATAGTTGCCATCACTGAGCCAGAGTCCATGAGCTTCTTAGTTGCAAGCTTCTTAAGTGCAGTCTCTGGATAATCTGTAAGTCCGCTTGCCTTTGCAGCATCAGACCAGTCATTAGCAGGGAACTTCACTCGTGCTTGTTCTAGGCCAGGAATCTTGATGAAGAGAGTTCCTGGTGTGTAGAAGTATGCAAGGGCTGCAGTCTTATTTGCCTCAGCCTTAGTTAGCACATCAACAAGTGCTGCCTCTGAGCCAGTTGCAATCGCCTTGTAATTTAACTTATTAGCAGAAATCATCTTCTCGCCAATTGTCGTGTATCCCGGAGGGCCTTCATACCAAGCGCCCTTGCCACCTGAATCTGCAGTCTTAAACATATCTGCATACTTGTTCAAGTTAGCTGAATCCAAAATATCTGGGTACTTTGCTGCCATCCATGGAGCTACGTACATACCAATGAGACCTACGTTGCCATTGTCGCCAACTTCAACGACTGCGCCGCGATCAACCCACTCTTGCCAACGTCCGCCGCCCCAATCTTCAATAATAAGATCGATTGAACCAGCTTCCATTGCATCATATGTAACGCCGGCCTCTTCCAATGTTGTTTGAGTAATTGTGCAGCCATTTGCCTTGGCAACTTCTGCAACTACCTGAGCCGAAGCTGTGTATCCATTCCAAGCGTGCATTGCAACTGCCCATGAACCGCAATCACCGCCGCCATCTGCACTGTCATTTACACTCGAGCTACATCCTGCAAGAACAAGTGCTCCTGCAACGATGAGCGATGCCGCCGCTGAGCGACGTCCAAGGCTAAATTTCATTTCTCTCCTCCTATTGGTCAAAACGATTATGGCGAGCGTAATAGAGGCACGGGTATTAAGTAAGGGGTTAAGCGGGGTGTTTTACCTCTATTTTTACGCTCTTCGTGCGCTGGCTTGGGCAATTCGATCAATAGTTACACCCAATAAGAGGATAACTAGACCTGCCACTAAGCCCTTTCCTTGCATCTCGGGTTTAGAGCCACCCAAGATAACTAAATAACCAAGGCCACCGGAACCTACAAAGCCACCAATTACTACTACAGCCAAAACAAATATCATTCCTTGGTTTGCCGCAAGCAGAATCGATTTCTTCGCTGCCGGTAACTGCACTTTGGTAATTATTTGACGCACTGTAGAGCCTGCCGCTGTTGCCGCTTCAACCATTGATGCAGGAACGGCGCGAATTCCCTCACCAACAATCTTCACAACAACTGGAATTGAGTAAACGATTCCAGTGGCAATAGCGGTAAATCTCGTAGGCCCAAAGAGTCCAAGCATCGGAATCAAATATACGAAGGCGGGAAGTGTCTGACCCGCATCTAAAAATGGGCGTAAGATTTTTTCGGCCCGTTCGCTTCGACCAACTAATATTCCGAGCAAGATTCCGATAGTCATTGTCAGCAAAGTCGCCACAATTGTCTGCGTTAACGTAATCATCGCTTCATGCCAAAGACCAGAAATAACGATAAAGCCGAGTAATGAGGCGGCAAGGATAGCTACACGAACTCCGCCAATGATAAGGGCGAGTAAAACTATTGCCGCCAATGTTACATACCAAGGTGAGAATGCTAAGAGCGTCTCTAGTGGATTTAGGACCCAGTTGGAAATGAAATCCTTGAAACCAACGGTAAAGATATAGAGATTAGTTGTCGTCCATTTAGTTGCACTATTTGTAATGTCTTCAACCTGTTGGGAAATGTTGATAGATGTTGGCCAGACCGCAAGAGCTAAGACCGTGCGTGATGCGAAGATGGATGCAATAGTTGCCAATCCAGCTATCCCCACCTTGATTCGACCAAGGCGAATCTGCTGTGGTGTTGGGGGAATAAAACCCTCTTGGGCTTTGGCTGCAGCACTCGTGCTGCGATCGAGCAGAATCGCAACAAAAACAACTGCAAAGCCGGCCACAAATCCCTGCCCGACATTTCGAATGATGAGCGCCTCGACAACTGGCTTTCCAAGACCTGGAGCACCAATGAGAGCTGCGATAACGACAAATGAAAGTGCGGCCATCACGGTTTGATTAATGCCCAAGACAATCATCTGTTTTGCCATCGGCAACTGAACTTTTGTAAGCGTCTGCCTTGCAGTCGAACCCATCGAAACCGAGGCCTCAATTGGGGATTGATTTAAGTTCCTAATCGCATGCGAGGTGATACGGATTGAAAGCGGAATGCTGTAAACCATTGTTGCAATCGTTGCCGATGCGGTACCAATAAGAAAGAAAAGGGCAAGGGGCGCTAAATAGACAAGGGTCGGCAGAATCTGTGCCAAGTCCAGAAATGGCGTCAAGAGTTTTAAAACTCGATCCGATAATCCAGCCCAGATTCCCATGGGGATTCCGATGAGGAGGGATAAAAGAACAGACGCGAAAGTCATCGCAAATGTATCCATGGTGAACTGCCACATACCAAGTGCCCCGCATGCAAGTAGCAAGGCCGTTGCGAGCAGTGCTGTACGCAAGCGACTCGTTGCATAAACCGTAAATGCAACTATCGCTGCTACTCCAAACCATCCGATGATGGGAATGAGCGAGTTGCCTCGCGGTACCGAGATTAATGTGCGAATAAGTTCAACAAAGCCATTTATAGCGGCACGAATTGGATTAAAGAAATAAATAAAGGCGGCACTCTTTGTGCGATTGCCGCGAATTGATGCAGCGGCATCGCCAACTGATGTTGTGAAAGAAGTATTCTCAGATGTAGCTAACTCTAAAGTGTGATCTCCCTGAAAAACTCTGGATAGAAATATCCAGATAATCCCACCACCGATTAAGAGCTGTGATTTTTTCAGATGAAGCATTTATGCAACACCAGATATTAACCGCAGAACATCCTCGCTAGAGACAACGCCTAAAGCCTTACCGTTTTCGCTTACCCGAACGGGCTTATGTGTCTGCAAAATAACCTGGGCGGCATCTCGAATAATCATTGTTGAAGGCAGCTCTGGGCCATCAATGTCTTCACCGGGTTCAGCCGGACGAGCTAAATACTTAAGCGATAAAACATGGGATTTTGCAATGTCACGCACAAAATTAGCTACGTAATCATCGATTGGATTAGCAACTAACTCTTCAGGTGTTCCAATTTGTACAACGGCGCCATCTCGCATAATTGCAATTCGATCGCCAACCTTTACCGCCTCAGATAAATCATGAGTAATAAAGACCATGGTTTTGCCGAGTTCGTGGTGTAGTCGAATAACCTCTTGCTGCATATCACGCCTAATAAGTGGATCTAATGCGCTAAATGGTTCATCAAGAAAAAGAACTTGAGGATCTACAGCCAGAGCACGAGCTAAACCAACGCGCTGTTGCATTCCACCGGAAAGTTGTTCGGGATAGGCATTTGCATATCCCTGCAAACCAACGAGTTCGATTACTTCATTGGCCCGTGCATGGCGCTCGGCCTTTTTCACTCCATTGATTTCTAAGGAGTAGGCGATATTGTCGATAACTTTACGGTGAGGCAATAAACCAAAGTGTTGAAAGACCATTGAAAAACGAGTCTTGCGCAGCTCGCGCAATCGCGCTGCATCAACGCTTAAAACATCTTCGCCTTCAAAGGTGAGTGAGCCGGCAGTCGGTTCGATTAAACGCGTCATGCAGCGAACGAGGGTGGATTTTCCTGAGCCTGATAGACCCATAACAACAAAGACTTCACCAGGGGCGACATCAAATGAAACATCGCGCACTGCGATTGTGTTGCCTGTTTGAGCTCGGAGCTCTGAGCGAGTTAGATCTGCAAGGGGGCTGCCAATTACTTTTTCAGCGTCGGATCCAAATACTTTCCATAGATTCTTTACAGAAATCATTGGCTCTTCAACGCTCACCCAATAGCCCCTTTACTCGTGATCCTGGAACCATCCAGATCGACTAGGAGCATTGTTGGTCCAAATGTGTTTGATTTCAAGGTACTCACCCAAGCCATGCTCGCCTAATTCGCGGCCAATGCCTGATTGCTTGTATCCGCCCCACTCTGCCGCAGGTCGATAAGGCCCAAAGTCGTTGACCCAGATGGTGCCGTGACGAAGAGCACTGGCTACCCGCGCAGCCTTGTCTGCATCGCTGCTCCATAGGCCACCTGATAGACCAAAGTTTGTGTCATTTCCAATGGCAATCGCCTCTGCCTCAGTATCAAATACTTCCACCGTCATGACAGGTCCAAATGACTCAGCTTGAACGCAGGACATTGTTGTATCGCAGTTATCAAAAACCGTTGGCAGGTAATACCAGCCGTTTAGATGCTCCGGCTTATCACTTCGCTTTCCGCCAACTAATAATGTCGCACCCTCTGCAATGCCTTTTTCAACGTAGGCGCTGACGTTATTCAGATGTGCCTGGCTGATGAGTGGACCAGTCTCGGCCTTGTCATCGTTTGGGCCACCGAGTGAAATCATTGCCGCGCGGCGAACAATTTCTTTTACCACGCGGTCGTGGATTGATCGCTCAACGATTAAACGAGTACCAGCAGAGCAGACCTGGCCTGAGTGCAAGAAGGCGGCAGTAACTGCGTTATCGATAGCTGCATCAATATCGGCATCGGCAAAGATAATATGTGGGTTTTTTCCACCTAGTTCAAGGGCTAACTTCTTAACTGTATCTGCCGCCGCGCGCATGATTGTTTGGCCCGTAGTCAATCCCCCAGTAAATGAAACTAAATCAACTCGTGGATCATTAATCAGCGATGTACCGACGACAGAGCCCGGACCCAAAATTAAATTCGCGACACCCTTTGGGGTACCTGCCTCTTCGATAATTTTCATAAGTGCAATTGCACTCTGTGGAGTTAACTCACTCGGCTTAACGATGAAGGAACAGCCCGCAACTAGCGCAGGAGCAACTTTCCATGCAATCTGCAGGAGCGGATAGTTCCAGGGGCCTATCAATGATGCAACGCCTAATGGCTCGTGAACTATTCGACTATTTACATGAGCGATACCAACATCAACAGTGCGACCATGCTCTTTTGCGCCGAGGGCGGCGAAGTGTCTAAAAGTTGAAACTACATCGGCTACGTCATATTGGGCTTCAATAAATCGCTTACCCGTATCGTCACTCTCTTTACGTGCGATTAAATCGGCATCGCGCTCTAATAGATCTGCAATTTTCGCAACTAGTTCACTTCTGGCCTTAAAGCTCCATGAGGTAAATACGCCTGAATCAAATGACGTGCGTGCAGCTGCGATTGCATCGAGCACATCGGCCTGGGTCGCCTGTGAAACTCTGGCGACAACGCTTTGATCATGCGGGCTTTTAACATCATGGGCGCCGCCATCGGATGCTTGTCTCCAAGCACCATCTATATAGAGAGTTGCGACCATAGTGGATTTAATCTAGTTGGCTTTTGCGCATTGCCACAAACTCATCGAGCTCTTGGCGCATGCGCGGATCCATCTCTGGAGCAACATAATCCTCTAACTTTTTCTTATAGATTTCGGCGGCACGCATCTTTGTATCTTTGGCCCCTAATCGGCTCCAACGCTCGAAGTTATCGCTATTGGTTAAGAATGGTCGGTAGAAACAGTCGCGGAATCGCTCCATTGTGTGCGCTGCCCCTAAGAAGTGACCGCCATGGCCGACCTCAAGGTGGGCATCAAAGGCTAGAGATTCGACGTTGAATTCAAGGGGTGTGAACTCAGTCATTAGAGATTGAAGAATCTCAATATCGAGAACGAACTTCTCATAACAAGAAACTAGGCCACCTTCAAGCCAGCCAGCTGTATGCATCACCCAGTTTGTACCTGAAAGGAAAGTTGGCATCATCGTCATCATGGATTGATATGCCGACTGCGCATCTACTGTCTGTGAAGAGTTCAAGCCGCCGCCTCCACGAAATGGAAGGTTAAAGCTACGTGCGATCTGGCCAGTACACAAAAGTCCGATTCCAGATTCAGGAGTTCCAAACTGCGGTGAGCCTGACTGCATATCAATGTTTGAGAGAAATGAACCAAAGACGATTGGGCAACCTGGATTTAACGTCTGAGCAAGTGCGATGCCAGTTAAAGCCTCGGCAATCTGTTGTGCCAGAGTTGCTGGGATTGATACCGGGCTCATTGCGCCCATTAGTAAGAATGGTGTTACGACAACAGGCTGACCGGCGAGAACATATTCGCGCAGGGAGTCAAGCATGCGATCATCCCATCGAAGTGGGGAGTTGCAGTTAACAAGAGAAATCAGCGCTGGAGTCTCAACAATTGCATTTCGTCCACCGTGGATAATCTCTGCCATCTTAATAACATCTTTAGCATTCTCGGCCGTTACAACGTTGCCCATAAAGAATTTATCAGTCAACGTTGCTGCAGCGTATGCCATATCTAAGTGGCGCGAATCAAGGGATAGGTCATTAGGTTCGCAGACGACACCGCCGACGCTATCTAGGGCATCAAATGACTGCGCTAGTTTGCAAAAATTTTCATAGTCGTTAAATGTTGCATCGCGTCGAACATCGCCCTCGCGAACAAATGGCGGACCATAAACGCCGCCGAAGACCATCGAATTGCCGCCAATGTGAACATTATTTTTAGGATTGCGAGCGCGCAGATTAAATTCGCTGGGGGCCAGTGCGCACTGCTTTAAGATCCAATCGGGATCAAACTTTACGTTGTCGCCCTCTACCGTCTGCCCAGCATCGCGCAAGACATCGAGCGCCCACGGTGACATGAATTCGATACCAATCTCAGAGACGATACGACGCCAACCGAGCGTGAGAGTCGCCATCGACTCTTGGCTCAAGATTTCATATCGAGGCATCCGATTTTCAAACATGTATTTCTCCCTCTGTGCCTATTGACCGCTAGACATAAAGGAGAATACCCTTAGATAGTGGAACAGTGGTTCCATATTATGGAACACATTATGGAGGGCAGATGAGCGAGTTAGTAAGCGGAACTCAGGCGATCGATCGTGCCAGCGCTCTCCTTATCCATATTCTCGAGGCATCAACACCTCCACTTCTTTCACAGCTTTCGCGCGCGCACGATATTCCAAAGAGCACCACATCTCGGATGCTAAGTGCCCTTGAGCGCCAAGGTCTTATTCGCCGTGATCGCAGTGGTGCATTTATTGCCGGCGGTGTTTTAACTCAATTTGCCCGTTCACAAAATCTCGATTCTGTCTTAGTGGCCCGTATGCATACTGTTTTAGAGAAGTTAGCAGCGACAACCGGAGAGACTGCCAATTTAGCCGTTGCAAGCAATGGCGAAATGAAGTTGATAGATCAAGTTGATTCTCACTATCTATTAGGTGCTACTAACTGGGTTGGCAAGCGAATTCCTTATCACGCCTCAGCCCTTGGCAAAGTTCTTCTGGCCTATGGGGCGGCAGCGATCCCAGCTGGAAAATTAGAAAAACTCACACCAAAGACAATCACATCCCGCTCTCGTCTTTTGGCCGAGCTTGAAAATGTGCGCAAGAAGGGCTTCGCAATCATCATCGATGAGCTTGAAGAGGGCTTAGTAGCTGTGGCAGCCCCTATCAGTGAAGATGATGGCCATGTGGTCGGCGCAGTATCGATTTCTGGCCCATCGTCGCGATTGTCACAACGGGATTTAGGTAAGATTGGCGAAGTTATTGTTCAGGAAATCTACTCACTCCAGGTAAACCATGAAGGAAAGATAGGTGCAGCATGACTCATGACGACATCATCAAGGCGCTCTTTGACGAGACCTTAGTTGGAAACGCTCCTGCA